>CALGAJ010000175.1 GCA_937951975.1 uncultured Desulfotignum sp. | reverse complement strand
GCAACATCACCAAAGCCCTGGCCGGCGAACATGTGGGGACCATCATCCGCAAATAGGGCGGCAAACCGGACAGGTTTCGGTATCGTCCAAACAACCCCGCAGGCATGACAGGAGATTACCCGGCGGATGATCTGTTTGCCGAAGTCAAGGAATTCGAGCGGGAGACCTCCAGTCTGGCCCCCTTGTAAGGCCTGATTGTTTGGAATTAACAGGCTCTGAATATCCTGCCTTCATTGAACAGATCAATTCTGGTGAGATGCTATGCCATCATTGTTCACCTTCATTTTAATCACGCAACAGCTTAGAATGCTTTGTTACATCCTCTTTCTATTGGGCAGATATTCCAAAAAGCGCTTGACAGAGAGGGAGAGTGATTTCTGTTCCCGCATGGCAATACCTATTTTTCTGAAAGCCGGTACTTCAAGCTCTTTCGCTATAATTTGGTAAGCAATGCGTTGTAAAACCAGTTCAGGCAAAATGCTTATCCCAAGCCCGCTTTCCACCATCGAAATAATTGCGGCATCATCCCAGGTGGTAAAATGAACCTGCGGTGAGATCCGGAGTTTATCAAAAATTTTCGTCAGATCTGAATTGGATCCCTTTTCCAGCAGAATAAACGGACTGTTCAATAATTCGCTGATTGGAAATTGATCGCAATCGGCTAGCGGGTGATCTATCGGAAGAACCACCAGTAAACGGTCCTGCTCCACAAAGATAGTTTCTATGCTTGCTTTTGAAGGTAGACGCAAAAATCCGAAATCGACACGTCCTTCTAAAATCCAGTTTTCAATTTCTTTGTAATCACCGAGAAGGAGTTCAAAATGGATCTTTGGGTAATCTTTCTGAAAGATTTTAATCATATTGGGAAGCCAGTGCTTCGCGACGCTGGAAAAAGTCCCGATTCGAATCAGCCCGGACTGCATATCATGCAGATCCTGAACCTGTATTTTTAACAGTTCATGTTCATTACAGATTCTTTTTAATTGAGGTAACAATTTCAACCCGTCCGATGTCAGACTTACACCCGCGCGGTTTCTTTCCAGTAAGGAAACACCCCATTCAGTCTCCAGATCCTTGATCATCCGGCTGATGCCGGACTGGGTATAGTTCAGTGCCAGGGCCGCTTTGGTAAAGCTGCCGGATTCAACCGTTTTAACAAATGCCATATATTTTTGGATATTCATAACACCCTTTTTATTTAATATCTGTTTTTGTCATAGATATCATGAGAAACATTTGGCTTTATTATGGATGTGGATAGGGTATATGATTGATCTCAAAAAGCCAAGTCTGGCATAAAAAAATGATATAAAGACAATTTTCAAAAGGTTTAAATGTCTGTTTATGACCAGGTTGCTTGTGAATTGAGGCCAATACACATAAACATAAGTTCATCTTTTGAAGCAGGAGGATGTTATGAAAAAACAACCGCAAAAAATTCTGTGTGCAATTGATTTTTCAGAGTCTACCGACACCATCTTATCATACGGTATAGGCATGTGTCAGGCATATCAGGCCAAACTTTTGTTAACCCATGTGGTCAGTGATTTTCATACTCTTCTTCATATTCATAATCAAAAAACCCTGGATGGCGGGGACCTGCAGCAGACAAACATAGAAAAGGCCAGGGAGAAACTGGCAACACTGGGCAAAGGCCTGGACATTGACCATGAACTGATCGTCCGGCAGGGAGATCCAGCAGATGAAATCAACTGTCTGGTCCAGGAAAAAAATATCGATATGGTAATTACGTCCACTCATGGCAACTCCGGCGGTAAACGATTGCTGATCGGCTCGGTGACCGAGAAAATGATGAAAACCATCCGTTGCCCCTTGCTGGTAATGAATCACCGATGTTTGTCAGAACAGACAAAAAATCCCGGCATCAGGCTGGAAAAAATTCTGGTGGGGTGTGATTTTTCACCTGACTCCGGTTTTTCTTTCACGTATGGCCTGGAGCTGGCCATTAAATTTCAGTCCAAGCTCTATCTGGCCAATGTGATCAGGCCTAAGGATTATGAAAAAACACACAAGAATGTCGATACCCTTCGAGCCCAGATGAAAAATAAGCTCCAGGAAATGATCCCTGATCTTCATAAGTGTCGTTCTTTACCGAAAACCGTTCTCCTTGAAGGAAAACCCTATAAAGAGCTGTTGAATTTTGCCCGGTACCATGAAATTGACATGCTTGTGCTGGGAATCCGGGGACATACGATTTGGGAAAAGCTCACGATCGGCTCCACCACAGACCGGGTTATCCGTGAGTCACCTTGTCCGGTCCTGGTGGTGCGGCATCCTGTAATGGAAAAAGCACAAAACGGTTAGGACTCTGTCAATGATATCAAATTGAAGTGGAAAAAACATTATGACGATGACCATTCTCCTATCTATCCTTTCCGGGATTTCATTTGCCGGAGCCGGACTCGGTTACAAAATGGCCGATCACGGACAATGCCGGGCCTCTGTGTTCATTCTGGTATTTGCAGCCACAGGAGGCGCGTTTGCCTGGATCAAGGCCCTTTTCGAAGCCACGGCATGGCTGGACCCGAAGTTATGGCTGCTGGGAATCACCATGGGAATTTTGTTTGATCTGGCCATTTATTTTATCATGCAGGCCAACCGTCTGGGGCCGGCATCGGTGAGCTGGACGGTACTGAATCTGGGGCTGCTGGTACCGATTTTTATTTCACCCTTTATCGTTGATGAAACCCTGCTGTGGCTGGACCCGGTGATCGTGGTACTGTTCATCCTGATGTTGCTGGCGTTTGCCCGGGGAATGGAAAATACCGGAGAAGTCAGCAGGGGGAGGCATACGCGGCATGTCCTGATGCTGCTGGGAATCTTTTTTGCCCAGGGGCTGTTTCTTTTGGGCAATAAAATCAAGTATGCCCTGTTCACGGATGCCAATACGGCCGGGCTGACATTTATCGTCTATCTTAGCGGCGCAGCGGGTGTGCTGTTCGTTATTTATTCGACCCAAAAACGGCTGAATGTCCTGGCAAATGAATTGAAAGCCGGTGCAGTAACCGGGGTCTGTAACAGCCTCGGGGTGATTCTGCTGCTGGGTGCCATGAGTCTCCCGTCCACCATCGTCTTTCCCTTGAGCGCCTCCATCGCATTACTGGGCGGGGTGTTCCTGACCAGCCTCATATATGGGGAAACACTCAATCCAATGAAAACCACCGGCGTGATGCTGGGATTAAGCGCGCTGATTCTGGTTGTTTTCCGGGAAAAACTGGTAACCGTATTGGCCCATGCCCTGGGAGGGATACCCGGGTAATGAAACGACATAACTATCCACCAGCGTCTCAATCCTGGCTGATTTTGTGCTTAGGTATTGCATTTTATTTTTCTGGTTTTTTTCACAGAATGCTCACAGCAGTCATGGCTGATCAGCTGATGTCCGATTTTAATATTGGGGCTGCCTCTCTTGGAAATTTTTCCTCCTTTTATTATTACAGCTATGTCGCCGTTCAAATTCCTACAGGGATTCTTTCCGATTACTGGGGGCCAAGAAAGCTGCTGACCGCAGGGGCGCTTTTATCAAGTTTCGGGGCGTTCATCTTTGCTTCAGCATCATCCATTGAAGCCGCGAATATGGGAAGACTTGTCATTGGGGCATCCATGGGGGTTGCATGGATTTCTATCCTGAAATTGACAACCAGATGGTTCAAACCGAACCAGTTTGCCGTGGTGACAGGGGTGGCACTATGCCTGGGCATATTAGGTGCTTTATCTGCAGGAGCGCCGCTACGGCTTTTAATGAACCTTCTGGGATGGCGTTCCGTCATTTTTTATGCTGGTGCAGTAACGTTTATCTTGTCATTGGCCATCTGGATTTTCATGCGGGATGATCCTGCTCAAAAAGGCTATGACAGCTACACGGAAAACGCTCATCATTTTAACCGGATAACCAGGGCCTCTGTTCTGAGTGATCTGATACAAACAATCAGGTATAAGAACACATGGATTCTCGCCATTGTTTCCGCATGCGTGATCGGACCTGTTCTGACATTTTCAGGCTTGTGGGGGATCCCTTACCTCACGACTCATTATAATCTACCTCCCGTTAAAAGTGCCGCCCTGATATCCACTCTTTTGATCTCATGTGCGATCGGAGCCCCTGTTTTAGGCGCATTGTCTGAAAGGATGGGACGTCGAAAACCAATCTACTTTTATTCCCAGTGTATCTGCCTGTTTGGCTGGATACCGATTTTATACATACCAGACATTTCTCTATGGGTTCTGGTTGTTCTTTTCAGCATCGTGGGGTTTGCCTCGGGATCGATCGTTGTCGGTATGGCTTTTGTAAAGGAATCCGTGCCAATAGGCTTGGCAGGAACGGTTTCAGGAATCGGTAATATGGGCATGGAAATGGGACCGATGATTTTGCAGCCGATGATAGGCTTGTTGCTTGATTTCAGATGGGATGGATTATTAGAAAATGGCAGATCTGATAGCGAAAGTTTGAGAATTGCTGGATAGTGCCTCAGATCAAAATCAAACTTAATTATCCAATGTGTGATTGTTCACGGCCCGGATAAATTATAGATACCATTACAATCCAAAAAATGATATTTTCAATTGGGAAAGGAATGGTGCTTGCGCAATAGTTGACTTTTGAAAATTTCTGTTTTTGAAAAACTGAAATATATGAATGAACCATGAATTCACGAAAATTGCTTCAGAAAATACTTGGTGGTTCAAAAAACATCAGATTCACAGAGATGGTGACTCTTGTTGAAAGTTTCGGTTTCAAGCTAAACCGGACCGACGGCAGCCACCACATTTTTTCAAGGCCTGGTATTCCTGAGCTCGTGAATCTGCAAGATGTCAAGGGGCAAGCCAAACCATATCAAATTCGCCAGTTTCTGAAACTGGTTGAAAAACATGATCTTAAACTGGAGGATGAATAATGCGGGACTATCATATTAACATTTTCTATTCAGAAGATGACGAAGGGTACATCGCTGATATACCTGATCTTGAGGCTTGTTCCGCGTTCGGAGAGACTCCTGACGAGGCATTGCATGAAGTCCAGAAGGCCAGGGATTTGTGGATAGCGGCAGCACGAGCAGAGGGAAAAACTATTCCGCTCCCTAAATATCGACCAGTTATATATCAGGCGGTTTCAGCTTGATAATATTACAGGCCAAATATCAGCTTGCAGAAGTACCTTGTCCTTAAAATGTATGGACCGATGCGCTGTGAAATTCAAAAGCCGCGGTTTTACCGATCTCAAGACAAAATT
>CALGAJ010000174.1 GCA_937951975.1 uncultured Desulfotignum sp. | reverse complement strand
TCCTTGGTGGTGAAAAAAGGATCGAACAGGTTGTCCAGGGTATGCTGATCCATGCCGCACCCGTCATCGGTCACGCGCAGCAGCACAAATTCCCCTGGAATGATGCCCGGAAAATCTGAATTCTCCTGTTCATAAAATACTTTTATTTCTGTTTTTATGGTGATCTTCCCCACATCCTCGATGGCGTCCCGGGCATTCACGCACAGATTGGCCAGGATCTGGTGAATCTGGGACGGGTCTATTTTCACGGCCCCGGGATCGTCCACAGGTTTCCACACCAGATCGATATCTTCACCCAAAAGCCGGCGCAGCATTGTCAGCATCCCTTCCACGGTCTGGTTCAGATCCAGTACCCGGGGGGAAATGGTCTGTTTTCTGGCAAATGCCAGCAGCTGCCGGGTGATGTCCGCCGAGTGCGTGGCCGCATCCCGGATCTGCTGCAGATGGTTGTACAAGGATGCGGAAGAATCGATTTTATCCAGTGCCAGGTCCGTATGCCCGAGAATCACATTGAGCATGTTGTTGAAATCATGGGCCACCCCGCCTGCCAGCCGCCCGATGGACTCCATTTTCTGTGTCTGCAAAAGCTGCATCTCAAGCTGGTGTTTTTCCGTCACATCCAGCAGAAAACCCCGGATATGATCCAGGCGGCCGTTTTCATCAAACACGGCGGCCGCGTTTTCAATGAGATGAATCAGGCTGCCGTCGGTTTTTCTGAATTTGGTTTCATAGGCAGACACTTTTCTGTTTTCAACCAGGATATCCAGAAACTGCCTGCGCTCCTCACGGCGGCTGTATACGTCACCGACGGGGGTGTTCAATGCCTGGTATTTATTTTCAAACCCGAAAATATCCAGGTACTGCTGGTTACAGTCAATCAGGCGGCCCAAAGGGGTTGAAATATAAGACCCGGCAATATTTTCTTCAAAATAGGCCCGGTATCGCTCTTCGCTTTTCTGCAATGCCTGTTTGGCTGATTTGTGTTGCTCGATCTCTTTTTGCAGGTGCGCGTTCAGTTCCGACAGCTCTCCGGTGCGCCGGGCCACCCGGTTTTCCAGCATTTTTTTTTCATTCACCACCCGGGTGTACAACTGAAAAATAACGAACACCATGGCCAGTATCACCAGAAGCATGAGATCAAAATAAATGGTATCGCAGATCCAGACCGCCTGGAGGGTGCCGATGATTTTGTCATTGTATCGAACCGGTGAAACCAGGGTTTGCCGGGGGATCAATTTCAAGGGCGAAAAAACCTGGTCCAGGATCCGGGAAGATGGAGCAGACACTTTTTGAAACACATTTCCCCGGATATCCATCACCACGGCCGAGGCATAATTTTCCAGTTCCGCGGCAAGCATCAGATACTGGAAGGCGCTTTTTTCGTTATGGTTCCACAGGGCATTGGCCACGATATCGGCATGGACGGCAATGCCCTGATGGGCTTTTTTCCGGACCCGGACCTCATGCATGAACACCAGAGTGCCGAACATGGCCACAAGCAGAACCGCTGCAACCGCAGTATAATTTTTCCGGATCAAAACAGACCTCTTTTCATATCACTCATCTTTTTCCGGGTCGGCCGGATCGGCAGCACGCTGTTCAATGATGGCGGCATTTATCCTGTCGATAATTGCCGGATCCGTTGTCCTGCTGAACAACAGATACCGTTTGTTTTCCCCGGGCATATCTGAAAACCGGACCAGTTTGAATATGTCGGTCAACAGGCCGGAGGTGTGAACCAGTTCGACGGCTTCTTCTTCGGAAATGAAAAAATAATCCGCCAGCCCGTCATACACGAGTTTGAGCATACCGATACTTTCTGCGGCGGTCATCTCCTGACGGGGGGCATGTTTTAAAATCATTTCATCGATGAACCGGCCATAGGAATACCCGTTCTTGCGCAAAAGCGTCACTCCGGGGTCATCCAGTGTCTGTGCCAGATGCCGGCCGGACACCAGCCGGGGGTTATCGGCCCGGGCCAGAGCGACCATGGGTCTGCCCCGGTATATGGCGGAAGAATAAACGCCATATTTTTCCCGGTCCGGATTTTTGAACCAGCCAATGGCGCAGGTATTTTTCACTTTGGACTTTAAAATGTCCAATTGTCTGGCTGCCGGCATCTTCACCCAGTCGGCGCTGACATCTGCCGCCAGAAGCGCTTTTTTCACCGGATCCACACAGATGCCGTAGATGCCTAAAGGACCGGTGACATAATACGGCGGGCGCTCATGGTAAAGGATGGTGATATCGGCACTGGAAACCACATCGGAAATCACCGGCATCTGATCGGGTTGAAATATCCGGCCGGTCAGAAACGGCTTGACATACAGCAGGGCAACGGCAAGATACAGACAAAATATCGGAATCTTCCACGAACCGTGCCTTGTTTTGGGTGCCATCGGTGTTGAAGCCATGAATTATCCCTGAATTCCCGTCATACGGGTGTCACCGGCATGGGAGTTTCCCCGGGTTTTTCCGGTCTTGAACCGGTCCTTGTCAATTCCCAGTTTTTTCATTTTTCCATAAAGGCCCCGGGGATGAATCCCGGCGATCCGGGCTGCTTCCCCCACACGCCCCCGGGTTTTTTCAAGCACCATCTCCAGATATTTCTTCTCCACCCGGGCCATGGCCCGGGATTTGACCTGATCCAGGGTCCGGCCTTCCCAGGCGGTCTCAGGATCGGTGTCATCCGCATGGATCGCGCTTCCGGAAAATTCCTTTGCCGACTGAAATCCGGAAGGCAGGTCCGTCAGTGTAATCCGATTCGACCGACAAAGCAATACGGCCCGTTCAATGACATTCATCAGTTCCCGGACATTACCCGGCCAGGCATACTCGCACATGGCATGAACCGCGTCATCGGAAAAACCGGCGATATCCCGCCCCATCCGCTGGACCTGCTGAGTCAGAAAATGTTCGGCCATGGCCGGAATATCCTCTCTGCGCTGCCGCAACGGCGGCAATGTCAGGGTGATCACCCCCAGCCGGTAATACAGGTCCTGGCGGAACCTTTTTTTTTCAACCTCCCGGGTCAAATCCTTGTTGGTGGCTGCAATGACCCTTACATCCACCCACACAGGGGATTCTCCGCCGATGGGAATAAACTCGAAATCCTGGAGGACCCGGAGCAGCTTGGACTGGGTTTTCAACGGCATCTCTCCGATCTCGTCCAGAAACAGGGTGCCACCGTGGGCCAGTTCGAACGCGCCTCTCCGGGACCGGATCGCGCCGGTGAATGCGCCCTGTTCATGACCGAACAGTTCACTTTCCATCAGTTGATCGGGAATGGCCGCCATGTTCAAGGCAATGAACGGCCCTTTGGACCGGTGGCTCTCCGCGTGAATGGCTTTGGACAGATGTTCTTTTCCCACCCCGGTCTCCCCCTGGAGCAAAAGACTGGCGTCCGTGGCCACCACCTGCCGGACCTCTTCCAGAAACACCTGCATGTCCCGGCTGGTGGAAGTGAAATCATGGAGCCGGGGCTGGGACCGGCCCCGATGATCAAACCGGTTCAAATCATAGAACTGCTGCCGGGATGCCAGGGTGGTCTCTATGGCTTCCACCAGCCGGTCCGGAGGCAGTCCCGCATACAGCACCATATCCGCACCCGCGCCCAGAAGATTGGCATGGGCGTTGGAGGATTCCCGGTCATCCAGAATAATGGTGATGGGTTTTTCCGGCAGGTTGTTCAAAATAGCGACACTGGCATCCACGGGTCGGGGAATCAGGGTCCGGCTGACAAGAAACACATCGGCACCGCTTCTCACCAGGTCCTGCCAGGTGTTGTGGGGGTGATGAAACACCGTCAGCCGGATATCCGCCTGGGCCAGCCGTTTTTCAATGGCGGCAGCCAGTTTTTTTTCTTTGACGGCACACACAAGCCGGGTCAGCACAGAAAAAATCTCCTCAGCTCTTGCTATTCTGGTAAATGAATACCGAATTACATCATCTGCATCTGTTTTACACAAATCAGAAAAAAAATCCAGCACTTCAAAAAAAAACCGGAAAACCGGTTTGTTATGCGCAATATCCCCGCACGGCCCTCAGAAAGATGCAACGTGAACCACATTTATTTCAGTATTTTTAAGCCGAAAAAAATTTTTAGGTAAAAAAATACTGAAAAACAACTATTTCCGCCATGGGCTTTTTTTCCCAACACATTGATTTCAAAAGATAAACCAAAAAAAATTCCTGATGGCACATTTTCTGCTTATCTCAATGTCGAACAAGCCGGCTTCCGAAAAATCACCGGGCCGGAAAACATGAAAGAAAAAAAACAACCAGGAAGGTTAGACATGATTCAAAGAGAAAGCAACCGGCGATCGAAACACAAAGCCCCGAAATTCAAGGAAACCCAGGAAGAGGATCTGTGCTGGGAAGACCGTCAGGAACGCCACAATCATCGGAAAGAATCAGAAAAAAAACCGTATCAGAAAAATCGAACCAAACCCAAATGGTAGTTGTGTGCTGCCTGACAAGAAAAAGGAAAACTTCAATGAACATATCCCCCTGCATCAAACCGGCCGTCACCCTGGAAACCATGCCCGAAGCCTGGGGCATTGCCTCTGCCATCGATATTTATGAATGTGACCCCGAAAAAATCCGGGATGCTGATTACATCAAATCATTTGTGGTACAGTTCTGCGATCTCATCGAAATGAAGCGCTTTGGAGAGACCCGGGTGGTGCATTTTGGTGAAGATGAAAAAGTGGCGGGGTTTTCCATGGTGCAGCTGATTGAGACCTCCCTGATATCCGCGCATTTCGCCAACCTGACCAACACGGTTTACCTGGATGTGTTCAGCTGTAAAGCCTATGATCCGGAAGTGGTCCGGCAGTTCTCCCAAACCAGTTTCGGCGGGTCTTTTTTCAGGATTTTCGTCACCCACCGTCTCTGAATGAAGGGCGTACACCCTGTCCTGTATCAGGACCCGGCCCATTTCAGAAAAATGTGGGGAAACCTGTG
>CALGAJ010000173.1 GCA_937951975.1 uncultured Desulfotignum sp. | reverse complement strand
CCCGTGTCCTGGGAACAGCTGCACCGGGACACCCGGGCCCTGGCCTGGCGGCTTCATGACATGCAGATTTCCTGGGACACCATTGTGGCCGTGACAAGGGGCGGGCTGGTGCCGGCGGCCATCATTGCCAGGGAACTGTCGATTTTTCACATTGACACGGTGTGCATCACCAGTTATGACTGGCAGCGCCAGGGCGAGACCACCATTCTCAAGAAAGTGGCGGGGAACGGGACCGGATGCCTGGTGGTGGACGATCTGGTGGACACCGGGGCCACGGCCCGGGTGATCCGGAACCTGCTGCCGGACGCCTGTTTTGCCACCGTGTATGCCAAACCGGCTGGAAAGCCGCTGGTGGATGCCTATGTCACCGAAGTGAGCCAGGATACCTGGATTCTGTTTCCCTGGGATTCGGATATCCGGTTCGTGGCACCCATTGCCGGTCCCTGACAGAGAGGCATGGTCAGCCCCGCGCCCATGCCTCTCCTGACAGGATACCGTTCCATGAAAGATCCGGGCAGCGATCAGATTCTTTCATGCGCTGCCCGGCAAAGGATGGCCGTTATTATCGATTGACGATCCGTCGGTGGGCCATCAGCCGGATGGCGTTGATACGGATGAACCCTTCGGCATCCTCCTGGTTATACCCGCCTTCGATATCCATGGAGGACAGGTCCTGGTTGTACAGCGAGGACGGGCTGGTACGGGCTACGGGATAGGCCGTGCCTTTGTACAGTTTGAGGAATACATCCCCGTCGATGAGTTCCTGGCTTTTGTCCATGGCGGCCATGATGAATTCCATTTCCGGGCTGAACCAGAATCCGTTGTACACCAGCTCCCCGAGTTTGGCGCCCAGCATGTCCCGCAGCCGCATCACTTCCCGGTCCATGGCCACCCCTTCGATATCCTTGTGGGCGGCATGGAGAATGGTGCCGCCGGGCGTTTCATAGACCCCTCGGGACTTGATGCCCACGAACCGGTTTTCCACCATGTCCAGCCGGCCGATGCCGTGGTCGCTTCCTAAGCGGTTGAGGTATTCGAACAGTTCCAGGGGATCGGTCTTGAGAGTGCCGTCTGCCTGATTTTCCACTTCCACCGGGATGCCGTCCTTGAAGCGGATCCGGATGCGGACCGGGGTGTCGGGTGCGTTTTCCGGGGCTGTGGTATGGGAATAGATGGTTTCATCGCATTCATGGACCGGGTCTTCCAGAATGCCGGCCTCATGGGAGATGTGCAGCAGGTTGTCGTCCTCGCTGTAGGGTTTGGACGCGGTCTGCTTGGTGGGGATGCCGTGTTTTTCCGCATAGGCCAGCAGGTCGGTCCGGCCTTTGAACGCGGCCAGAAAATCCTTGTTTTTCCAGGGAGCGATGATCTTGATTTTCGGGTTCAACGCGTAATAGGACAGTTCGAACCGCACCTGGTCGTTGCCCTTGCCGGTGGCCCCGTGGGACACATAGGCGGCGCCCACGTTTTCGGCAATCTCGATCTGTTTTTTGGCGATCAGGGGTCTTGCAATGGCGGTGCCCAGAAGATAGCGGCCCTCATACAGGGCATTGGCCTTGAACACCGGAAAAATATAATCCGTGACAAACTCTTTGCGCATATCTTCGATGAACACATCCGAAGCCCCGATTTTCAGGGCTTTTTCCCGGGCTGCCTCAAAATCCTCCTGCTGGCCGATGTTGGCCATGTAGGCAAACACTTCATATCCCTGTTCCAGCAGCCATTTCAGGATGACCGAGGTGTCCAGTCCGCCGGAATAGGCCAGAACCACTTTTTCTTTCGACATGGAAACTCCTTAATATATTTATGAATTTTATGGGCTTATTTAGACGAAAACCATTGAAATAGTCAAGCGTTTATGTGTAAACACAACCCGACTGTCATGGTTACATCCCGTAGCTCATGGCATGGATTGTTTCGGACCGGAAAAAAGGAGTTTTGAAATGACGGACCCCCACACCCGTCAACTCACGTTGTTGTCAGGCATGGCCATGCTGTTGCAAAGCTGTTCCCGGGAATCGGAGTTGTTTGATGTGATCTACTGGTATCTGCCCGGACTTTTTCCGGACGTTTCCGGACGGATCTGTATGAAAGAAAGAAATCAGCCAGAGGTAACCACCGCGTTTGAATGGGGAGAATCCTTTCGCAAAAAAAGAAGTCCCCGGCCCCGGATCTGTGATGTGCTTGACAAAGGACTGCCGGTATCCGCCGGGAAAGCCGCCCGGACCTGTTGCGCCTATTGTGTGCCGATCAAGGATAAATCCGGTGTGATCGGCGCGCTGTGTCTGGGAAGTCCCAAGGTGCGGCTGTCCAGGCAGTACCGGAAACTGGCGTTGATCAGTGCGGAATATCTGGCCCTTTCCATTTCCAATATCCGGCTTCATGATCAACTGTATGAATTGACCCTTCGAGATCCGCTCACCAGCCTTTACAACCGCCGTTATCTGGATGAAATCCTGGCAAAAGAGATCCCGCGAGCCCGCCGGGCCGGTTCGACACTGGGAGGGATCATGGTGGATCTGGATCATTTCAAATCCCTGAATGACACAATGGGACACGATGCCGGAGATCAGGTGCTCAAAGCGGTTGCCGGCACCTTGATCAATGCCGTTCGAATGGAAGATACGGTGTGCCGTTACGGGGGTGAAGAGTTTTTTATTCTGATGACCTCAGGGACCATAGACGATTACATGGATCGGGCAGACGAGCTGAGGCAACAGATTGCCGTTCTGGACATTCACTGGCAGGGGCGGTCTGTGGGGTCGATCACGGCATCCCTGGGCGTGGCCGGGTTTCCCATGCATGCCGATACTCCGGAAGCGCTGGTCCGCCAGGCGGATCAGGCCCTGTATCAGGCCAAAAAACAGGGCCGGAATCGGGTGGTGTGCGCGGGTTTCTGATACTTCCTTTCGGTATCTGTCAGGTGAATACGGTGAGCAGCGCGCCGGAGACGGCCATGACAATCGCAATCCCTTTGTTGACCGTGATTTTTTCCCTGAGAAAAACGGCGGCCAGGATGAAAATGAAAATGGTGGACATCTGGTTGAGAATGGCGGCCCGGGATGCGGTGGTATATTTCATGCCGGCCACCCACAGGATCAGGGCGATGTAATTGCCGCAGATGGATGCCGGCAGGGCCACCAGCCAGGATCTGGACCATTTGAGTTCGGAATAGACGCGCTGTCTTCCCGGATGGCAGGCCACCAGGATCAACAGCGTGACAATGGCGGCACTCAGCCGGACCAGGGTCGCCCAGAACACATCGGTATGGGTGAGGATCTCCTTGATGATCACAATGCCCAGGGCCAGAAAGATCATGGCCATCACCCCGGCGATGATGGCCGGCACCTTTGAGGGGGAAGGAAGGCCCGGTGTCAGGGGCAGGTCTTTTTTTTGCAACGATCCTGCGAGCACTGCCGCCAGGATCAGCAGACCGCCGAATATTCCCCCGGCGCTCAAGTGTTCATCCAGCAGCAGAAAGGAAAAAAACAGTACACTGGGCAGGTACAGGCATTCCACAATGGCGGCCATGCCGGCACCCAGCCGGTTCAACGCGATGAAGAAAAACAGGTCCGCCAGGGTGATGCCCAGAAACCCGGACAAAGACAGCAGTACCCAGCTGTTCATCGGTTGATCCGGAAAAAACGGAATGCCCAGCAGCAGCATGGTGGCACTGACCAGCAAAAGCCCCACCACACTTTTGTAAATGTTCAAAGAGATGGGGGAAAACGTCTCCCCGCTTTTTTTGAATAAAATGACGGCACAGGCCCAGAAAAATGCGGACCCCAGAGCAAATATCGATCCCAGCATGGGTCAGGCCCCTTTTCTTTGAAGTGTGACAAGGCCTTTGAGATGGGGCTTGCGGGTATCGGCATCCCGAAGATCGAACCAGATCCGGTGCAGGCCATTGCCCGCTGTCACCTGTTTGCTTCCCACACTCAGAGTGGCGGGCATGTACACCGGCAGTTTGAATGCGGCATCCACTGAATACTGTTCGGGAAACTTCATGACCGGTTCCAGACAGGCCAGGGTCCGGGCCAGGCTCCACATGCCGTGGACCATCGCCTGTTTGAACCCGATGATCCGGGCGGTGACGTTCGACAGATGGTGGGGATTGTAATCCCCGGATATCCGGGCATACCTGCGGCCGGTCCCCGGGGGAACCGCAAGGGTCATTTTTGCCGGCAAAGGCTGGTCCTGAACTGTTTCAGACGGTTTTTTCGATCCGGAAGTCCGGGTCAGATAAGTGGATATTCCCTGCCATACCAGAGTGTTATGTCTATATACTTGTAAAAGAAACCGGGTTGAAATCCCTTTTGCCGTCAAGCTCATGTCCTGGAGGGTACAGAACAGATCCAGGGTATCGTCTATCCGAACCGGGTATCTGGATTCAAATTGCTGGCCGGTCTGGATCAGTCCCATGGGATTGATGGGGAAAAAATCCGAGGTGATATACCGGCCCAGCAGGCCGATGAACAGGGTCTGGAGATAACCGGAGGGCACTGTGGCAGGGTCCCGGGGGGTATGGACAAATCCACATACCCGGCGAAATTGCTGGACCCGGATTGGATCCAGAGCCTTGTTGTGCAGACACAGTTGCCCTTTGGTCACCCGGCCGTGATCGGGAATTCGTGTCTGTTTTCCGACCGCAGATATCAGCAGTTGACAAAACATTGCCGGCATGGGTGGCAAATGGGTCAGATGAACGGAATAAATATTTTTTGTTAAAGGAATCGACTGAGTTTCAAAGGTCATGGATTTGGATATCAATAAATTATGTAAACATAAAAAAACAATCAATTCAAGCTATTACATGCAAACAGCCTGAGGTGACATAAGGTATGCAAAATAACTTTGTTTGTACCTGAAGTCAATACCGGAAATGTGATGACGATCACCCGGGGGTGATTTTTCAAAAGTTTCAGGTTTTGTGAAAAAAAACCAATTTGGGTTGACCCTGGATGAATAAGAGTATACTAGCAAACCGGTAGCAACGGTTTATAATCATCACACAGGAGATTTAAATGGACATAACAGCCGACGGTGGCCAGAGTTCCTCTGCGGGGGCTCATATCATCGAAAAAGCAAAACATGTGAACCTGAATCCCAGCCTGCTGTACGAGGCGGTGATCGATCTGTCGTCGGAGGGTCTGCTCACTGCCAACTGTATCAATCTGGCAGCCGGCATCCTTCTCAATGATCTGGGGTTCCCTGTTTATTTCTTTGAAACCATCACCAAAGAATCGTTGAAAAGTATTTTGTCCTCCATTGCCAAAGGCATCTATTTCAGTGAAAATAAAGGCGTTCTCCATTCCTGGGTGGCGGATATCGATTTTGATCTGACCCAGGACAGCAACGTGCAGCGGATCCGGATTGCCACAGAAGACACCCGGGATCGCATGGAACGGATTCTGGACAAAATGCTGGCCGGTCACAGAAGAGAATATTACTACAATCCGGAAAAATCATATTATACCTATGTGTACCGGCCTGAAACCGTGATGGATTACCCGGATTCCGTTTTTGCACAATCGCGGTTTCTGTTCAATCAGAACCAGGATTTCACCGCCATCCCCCGGCTGACCCGGAACCGGTATGAAAAGTTTCTGACTCAGGTGGATCAGCATGTCACCCCGTTTGTGGAAGTGTTCAACCTGTCGGATATCGGTGAAATCCGGTTTATGTTCAATTCGGATTTTGAGCGGCCTCAGTTGCCGGTATTGAGAAAATTGTTTGCCGATCACGGCCTGACCATTACCCGGGCATACTGGGAACCGTATTTTACCGAGACCCGGGTGCCGACATCCATCTGTTCACTGTATGTGGCCGGCGAACTGTCAAGAAATCAGGAAGCTCCCTTGATTGCGGATTTGCAGGCATTTCTGAGTTTTCGCATCAGTCGGATCACCCAGCTTTACGTGGATGGTGTGCTCAACTTTAAAGAGATGCTGTTTGCGGGCAATGTCGTGGATTTTGTCCATCTGTTCATTTTCAAGGAACAGGGCACCCGCACGGACCGGGAGATCATGGAAAGTCTGGCTTCCGTGGATCATCAGGAAGCGTTTTCAGCCCGGATTCATGAGTCCAATAAATTCACCTATGTCTCCAACATGATACTGGATACCGCCATGGATCATCCGGACCTGGTCCGGTTTTTGTTTCAACTGTTCGATGCCCGATTCAATCCGGCCAGTCCCGGGGATATGACAGAGGAACGCCTGGTGCAGAAAGCCAAGGAATTTGATCAGCTGCTGTCTGTCCGGTTCATGGATGATCCGTTGGGGTATGATGTGTTCAAATTCATGTTTAAGCTGATATCCTGCTGTCTGAAGACCAATTTCTACAAGCCGGAAAAGCGCTCGTTTTCTTTCCGTCTCAATAATCAGGTACTGGATCCGCTGGTGTTCAAACAGTTTGTTTACGGGCTGTTCTTTGTCAACGGCCATTATTCCACGGGCACCCATCTTCGGGCCGATGACATTGCCAGAGGCGGGCTGCGCCTGATCCGGGTGACCCCGGCCAACCATGCCATGGAACTGGACAACGCGGTGCTTTTGAACTATGCCCTGGGTCCCAAAGCCCAGCGTCTCAAGCACAAGGACATCTGTGAGAGCGGGTCCAAGGGCGTGGTGGTGCCCCATCCCACCTACGCCCATTACAGCATGGATGCGTTGTTTGATTATACTGAAGGGATCATGGATCTGATGCTGGCGGATTCCCAGATTAAAGATTACTACGGCCGGCCGGAGATGGTGTTTTTCGGGCCGGATGAAGGCACGGCCCCGCTGATGGACGCGGTCGCTTTCAGGGCAAAGGAACGGGGATATGCCTACTGGCGGACCATTACCACGGGCAAAAGTTTTGGTATCCCCCATGACACATACGGCATGCTCAAGAATCAGGACCTTTTCGGACTGGTGTCTCACGAAAAATCCGGCACGGAACTGCTCATCAATGGAGAGTCCATCGTCACCACCACGGACATGGATCAGATCTATGACAGGATCGGCGGACAGGTGGAAACCAGCGGCATGACCACCACGTCAGTGATGGGGGCTTTCAGGACGCTCATCGCCTACAATGATACCCAGGAAGAAACATTGAATCTGATGATGACCGGTGGACCGGACGGGGATCTGGGCAGCAACGAAATTCAATGCTATAAAGGAAAGATCTGCCTGCTGGTGGACGGCGGGTCCATCCTTTTCGATCCGGACGGGCTGGACAAGGAAGCGCTCATGAAAATCGCTTTCATGCGCCATACGCATCCCCGGTCCAATTCCATGGCATATCCGGAGGAAAAACTGGGGCCCAATGGATTCCGGGTGCCGCTGAAAGGCAAGAACATTACCCTGCCGGACGGGACGTTTGTGGCGGATGGCGCCATGTTCCACCGCAATTTCATCACGGATCCCGCCAACCGGAAATTCATCGAACAGGCGGATATCCAGGCGTTCATTCCCTGCGGAGGGTTCAAGGACACCATCAACCAGCGCAACGTCAAAGCGTTCACTTCTCTGTTCAAGGAGCTGCGGTTCATTGTGGAAGGGGCCAATGTGTTTTTCGACGATGCGGCCCGGCGGTATATCGCCAGAAAAACCGGCATCCTCCAGATTAAAGACTCTTCCGCCAACAAAGGCGGGGTGTTTTCATCGGCCGTGGCGGAAGTGCTGACCGCATTTCTGTTTGAAGACGATTATGAAAAACGCCTTTTAGAAGATGTCTCCACAAGGTGGGCCCTGATCCGGGATATGCTGACCCTGGTGCGGACCCATGCCAGCAACGAGACCGCCATGCTGCTTGAAATCCATGAGAAAAATCCCGATACCCCGTTGTTTGTTTTGTCGGAACAGACCAGTGAGCAGATTTTTGCATTTCAGAATCAGGTGGCAGATGCCATGGATGCGATTCTGGCGGATGAGGATCTTCTCTGGCAGGTGATGGCCGCTTATATTCCCGGGGTGCTGGTGAAAATTCTGGGCAGAGATGCGATTTTGGGCATCATGAATGCAGATAAACTGCGGGCTTACCGCAATGCCATTATAACCAAAAAGCTGGCTTCCACGGCTTTTTACCGCCACGGCAGTGAGTGGGAAGCCTATGTGGCATCCACCCGGAAAGGGTTTGTCCCGGCCATGAAGGCATTGTTTGAACCGGTGAATGAAAAAGCATAGCGTTAAAAAACTTGGACACAGGAGAAACAAAATGACGACAATCATGGATATTATCAGTGGCAGAGATCCCCATGAAACAGAATTTCATCAGGCAGTCACCGAGGTGGTCGGATCGGTGAAACTGGTGCTGGACCGGAATCCGGAGTACCGTCATGCCGGTATTGTGGAGCGCATGGTCGAACCGGAGCGGATCATCCAGTTCCGGGTCCCCTGGGTGGATGATCAGGGCCGGGTCCAGGTGAACCGGGGGTTCCGGGTGGAGATGAACTCCGCCATCGGTCCATACAAAGGCGGCTTACGGTTTCATCCCTCCGTGAATCTGTCCATTCTCAAATTTCTGGCCTTTGAACAGGTGTTCAAGAACGCCCTGACCACGCTGCCCATGGGCGGTGCCAAAGGCGGTGCCGATTTCGATCCCAAAGGCAAATCCGACAATGAAGTGATGCGGTTCTGCCAGAGTTTCATGTCGGAACTGTTCCGGCATCTGGGCGCGGACAGGGATGTGCCGGCCGGGGATATCGGGGTCGGGGGCCGGGAGATCGGCTATATGTTCGGCATGTACAAAAAGCTGAAAAATGAGTTCACCGGCATGCTCACCGGCAAAAGCCTGAACTGGGGCGGCAGTCTGATCCGGCCTGAAGCCACCGGGTACGGATCGGTCTATTTTGCCCAGGAAATGCTGACCACCCGGCATCAGACCCTCAAAGATAAAACCTGTCTGGTATCGGGTTCCGGAAACGTGGCCCAGTTTACCGCGGAAAAAATCATTCAACTGGGCGGCAATGTGGTCACACTGTCGGATTCCACCGGATATATCTATGATGAAAAAGGGATCGATGTCGATAAACTGGCGTATGTCAAATATCTCAAAAACGTGAAAAGGGGCCGCATCCGGGAATACGCCGAAAAATATCCGGAAGCCGTGTACACGGAATTCAATCCGGCGGCGGATCACAGTCCGTTATGGAATCACAGGGCGGACTGCGCGTTTCCCTCCGCCACCCAGAACGAGATCAATGCGGTTGACGCCCAGAATCTGGTCAACAACGGGGTCCAGGTGGTCTGTGAAGGAGCCAATATGCCCACGACCCTGGAAGGCATTGATATTTTTCTGGACAATAAAATTTTGTTCGCACCGGGCAAGGCAGCCAATGCCGGCGGTGTGGCGGTTTCCGGCCTGGAGATGGCCCAGAACGCCATGCGTATCAAATGGAACAGCCAGGAAGTGGAAGAACGGCTGAGAAAAATCATGCAGCACATTCATCGGGAATGTCTGGCAGCGTCAGAAGAATACGGTACACCGGGAAATTATGTGAACGGTGCCAATATCGCCGGATTCGTCAAAGTGGCGGAAGCCATGATGGATCAGGGGGTGGTGTAGCTAAAAATCGGTGAGATCCGGCCCGATGGCAGTCATTTCATTGGGCCGGACCGGCCGCCATGAAATCGAATAAAATGTCTCGTCCGACAATTTTCTTTCCGGTTTCAGCAGGGCCACCCGCACCGGGTCCCCCAGTTTGATCCACAGCACCTTGGCTGGATCCAGCTGGTATTTTCGGCTGATCTCTTCGGCAAAATAGTGAATATAATTTTCCAAAGAGGTGTTCATCACCGCCTTTGTCTTGACGGGCTTGAACACCACGGCCACGGGGAACAGATATTTGACCGGGTTCTCTTCCCGGCCCAGCCGGATGATTCTCACCCGGTAGCACCCGGGCCACCAGGAAATCGGTTTTTTACCGGTCGCACTTTTTCCATCCCATTCATAGGTGAAATCATGAAGAATCACGGCTGCCTCCTTGTCTGTCCTCTCATGTCAGAATGTTTCGGCAGGCCCGGGCCAGGTCTTCGGGATAAACCCCTGAAATCCACCGCAGCTGGGCTTCTGAAAAAGTGGGCGGGGCATAGGGCATCCTGGGGATGAAACTGTAGATCAAATGCTGGTTCAAAGCGGGAGCATCAAACCGGGCGGACAATTCGATTCCCGTCACCATCTGCGACCCCAGTTTTTCCAGTACCTGCACCGCCTTTAAAATAGCCGTATCCAATGCATCTCTCACCCCAGTGTTTGCTGCCAGCACATGGGGAACCCGGGATCGGGTCATGACCTGCAGTTCCCACTCGCTCACCTGTCCCTTGGGAACAAACAGAATGACATGATCATCTTCATGAATGATCAACTGTGCCTCTTCCTTAGAGTTTCCGTCTGTGCGGCGGTTGTGGACCATGGCTTCAATATATGCATCAAAAAAAGGTCTGTCATGGATTTTTTCAAACGCCTGGATAAAATCGGATACCAGATCGCCGCAGGCAAAGCACGGCAGGGTTTCACCGGTATCGTCTGCCACCTGTCTGGGAATCAGCGCGTTCTGCTGATGGATCATCTGATGGGAGGCATGGAGCCGGTGGCCGGATGCGGCAGATCCGAATCCGTAATTCCATCCCCACAAGGCCCCGTTGAACTGCAGCTCTGATCCACGGCCGTTTTCCAGCGCCATGATGATGTTCCGTCTCAATGCTTCCAGGTCCGGGACCGGCAGCCCGGTTCGATGTTTCGGCAGCGGTATGTTCAGCTGCCGGGCCACCCGACAATAGACCCGCTGGTAATATAAATGGCGCAACCCCCGGATATCGCCAAGGGTCAGATCCCGGGCCCGGTATCGGATGGCATCATGGGCCATGTTGGCGGCAAAATGGCCCCAGGGGATATAGGAGTTGCGGCGCAGATATTCAAACACATGGGTGTCTTCGCCTGTGTATTCCCCGATGATTTCACTGTTGCCCTGGATCCCGGGACGCAGCACCATGGCGGTTTTGTATGCATCCGGCAGATGGGGATTGTTCACCAGTATTTCGAAAAGATCCGGATACCGGATATCCGGTACGGATTTTTTGTGCCTGTCTGTATGAAACCCCATGCCCCGGGGAAGGTCACTGCCGGGGTCAAATACCAGGGCGCAGGCATGACCGGCCAGCAGGCACAACTCTTTGGGATCGGTGGATTCCTGTGCCAGTGCGAGCTTCAACCGATGGGGAAGTGCGGTCAAAAACCTTGTTTTCTCTTTGTCGGTCAAGCCGGGCTCAAACGATGTCAGGCTGTCGAATAAAGAACACGGGGAGGGGGGGGAGACGCGTATTTTTTCAGGATGCCCGACTTTGGGGTCTGCCCAGGCGGAATTGATGAACGTGGTGCCTCTGAACGGCAACGGGTTGGGAATTTCATAGATAATGTCTGCGGCGTTTTCTTCAATGTCTGTTTCAGGAAAATTGACGTGATTCCAGACCGGGGTGCCGTCTGGCAAATGACCGAGCCGGGAGATGAACTCGTTTTCCCGCAGATTGGTCACCTCAAACGCCGGCTGGTGTCTGCCTGCCCGGAATCGGCCGTCCGGTGTGACACAGGTGCGCAGAAACGAGGAGACATCGGAAAAACAGGGGATATCGTGGGATGCCATTTTTTCAAACTCCTCAACTGTTCAGGCTATAAAAAGAGGGCCAGTTCATTGTGAAGCGATTTCAGTTTTGCCGAATCCGCCGGGTGATCCGCCAGAAAGCTGAAATCGGTGAAGTCAAATCCCGGAGCCACGGTGCATCCGGCCAACGTATAGGTGCCGGTGCTGACAGCCGCCTGCCAGGTACCTGCCGGCACCACGGTGGTAAAATCCGGGCAGCCCGTGCCGATCCGGGTTTCTTTCACCCGGTTCCCGTCAAACTGAAGGAGACGCAATGGATCCCCCTGGTAAATATGCCAGATTTCATCATGGATCACCCGGTGAAACCGGCTCACCTGGCCTTTGGGTAACAGAAAATAGATATGGGTGGCAGCGGCCCGGTCACCGGATGCGGTTTCAGACCACACCTGCTGGCCGGACCGGTAGATTTCCCGGAAGAATCCGCCTTCCGGGTGGGGTGTCAGATTGAATTGTGTAATCAGATGTTTCATGACCCGGTGATACCCCAAACGGGAAGGCCTGTCAACCACCAGGCGTGAAATGACGATTACACGCGGTCTTGAATGGATTCCAGGGCGTCTCTGGCCGCATCCACCAGATCCGGGTGTGTCAGATCGGGCATGATTTGTTCAATCCAGGCCCGGGCGGCCGGGTCCCCCGCTTCTCCCAGCGCATACAGGATATCCCCCTGAACAGAGACGGTTTGATTCTCAAAGGCCTGAACAAGAACCGGGCACAGGCGGGCTGCCAGGGGCGGGGCCTCCTGGGCCAGCGTTTCCACCACCACCATGGCACCCAGCCTGACCGACCATTCCGGGTGCAGCAGCAGGTCCATGAATCCTTTGAAAAGCGTGTCCGCCTGAATCATCTGGCGGCAGACCCAGTCGGCATCCCCCTGTTCCAGGATCTGCCGGAAGGTTGCGGCACTGAGCCGGGAAGGATCCCGCTCAATGGCCTGGGTCAGGATTTCATTCAGAGCCGCATGCCCGGTCCATCTGAAATCCTGATCAAGGATCAGGCAGGGCACGGACATCACCTGATTCTCCCGGGCTGTTTGGGGAAACAGGCTGCCGTCGATAATTTCCAGGAAAATATGTTTTGAATGAACGGCCAGCGGGATCAGAGATCTGACCATATCCGGACAATGGGGACATTGAACAGCGATGAACAGGGTCAGATGACAAGGGTGAGAAAGCTGTGCCAGTTTCGCCTGGACATGGTCCGGCAACGTCGGGGGATGGTTCTGAAAAGACAGGGCTTCCAGGAATGGGGCCAGTTCTTTATCCAGGGGCAGTGTGCTGAAACTGATATTGTCGGCAGTAAAAAAAGCGGGAATCGGTCGTGGCCGGTCGGACAAAACGATGCGGATACCCGGGGCCATCCGGGCAAGATCGGATGCATATGCATCAAATGCCGGCTGCTCCGGGTGACGGGTATCAGACAGATACAGGGTATGGGGGCGGGTCTGGGATGCCGCCCAGTCCGTTATTTTTCGGATCTCTGACGGTGTCATGACTGAATCTGGTTGCCTCCGTGTTTGACCGCACGATCCAGGGCATGGATGGCCTGATGAACCAGCTCAGGCAAGGTCAATGCCTTGTCATGCGGGGCTGTGTCTCCTTTGAAACTGGCCGTGCCGATGCTGACGGTCAGTTGAAGCAATCGGGTACCGATCTGCATTTGATGTTCAAAAATATGCAGCCGGATCCGTTCCGCCAGAATCCGGGCCCGGTCCGAATCCGTGT
>CALGAJ010000172.1 GCA_937951975.1 uncultured Desulfotignum sp. | reverse complement strand
GCCCCAGTCCCAGAATGGTGACCTGCCAGGCATACCAGTGGGCCAGGTTGTAGAAGCTTAAGATTTCATTGAAATCACAGATGCGCCGGGTGTCCCACCGGGCATTTTCATTATCTATGGCATATTTTTCAGGGGTGAGCAGGGTGGAAAAGATCTGGTTTTCTTTTAAAAAATCCAGAAAATCCTGGTACCAGACCCGCTGGTGGAAATCCGCCTTCAGCTGTTTTTTGCCCCGGTTTTCAAAAAAGGCGATGGTTTTTTTCATGATCTGTCTGGATGCATCATCCAGATGATCATAGGCAGCGGTTTTTGGATTGAATAAAATCATACGATGGTTCCTTTTATTTTGTTTTTATCCGGCCCAGCCGGTGCATGGCCAGGCCTGCGCCCACAATGAGCAGGGCCCCGGCAAACAGATGCCAAGAGACCGGTTCCATGAGAAAGACAATGCCCACCAGGGCGGCGAACAGGGTTTCGCTGGACATATAGGCGGCCCCTTCAAACCCTTTGCAGAAGAAAAACCCCTGGTTCATGAGCAGCTGGGCCGCCACGGACGTGGCAATGATGCCAAAAATCATGGTCCATTCCACGGCAGACTGGGGAATCACCGGGTGGGTGAGGCAGAAAGGCAGGGTGGCCAGGGTGCCCATGGTGCAGAAATAAAAATAGATGATCACCGGCCCGTTGTGTTCCCGAAGCGTCCGGATGACCGTCACCGTGAATCCGGACAGCACCGCCCCCATGAGGGCCATGGCCTGGCCCAGGGCACTGGAGGACAGCCGGAAGTCGAACAGAATGGCCACACCGGCCAGGAGCAGGGCAATGCACGCAATCTGAAACCGGTTCACCTGTTCTTTGTAAATGAGAAAACCGAACAGGGCTGCAAACGCCGGGTATGAGTAAAACAGCACCACGGTCGTGGACATGGGCAGCAGGCGCAGGGCCGAGACCACAAAGAAAAATGCCAGGGAACCGGTGCATCCCCTGAGAATGAGCAGCGGGATGTTGTGTCCTTTAAATGGATTTTTTTTGCGGCTGAACACCAGCGTCAACACGAGCATTCCCCCGAAACAGCGGATGAATCCCAGGTGCCAGACCGTGTAATGATCGGGCATCAACTTGACAATGGCGGACATGAAAGTGAACAGCAATGCCGCAGACAGCATGAACAAAGGGCCTGCCGTGCGGGCATCCATGAGAACGGTTCGGGTTGAGGTGTGTGCCATATTCCGTGATCCTTGAAACCAATGGGTCAGATTATCCGGGTAACATAGACCTGGCAGCCATAACTGTCAAACAAATTGACGCGTTCCGGAAAATAGATTTTTATTGGAACCTGTATGAAAATGGTGTTATGGTTTACGCAACTTATCCCGAATTTTGGCAACAAATGAAAAAGGACCCCCTGAATGTCGGAAAAATACGGCAGCCTTATGGCTGGTTATGGATTTGCGTTGGGTGCCACGGCCCTGTGGTCGGGCAATTTTATTGTGGCCAGGGGATTGAATGACCTGATTCCGCCCATCAGTCTGGCCTTTTACCGGTGGCTGACCGCTGTTCTGGTGTTCACCCCGTTTGCGATCCAAGGTTTTGCCAAAGACTGGTCCAGGATGCGGCCGCACATCGGATATATGACGGTTTCAGCCTTCATCGGGGTGACCTGTTTCAACACATTCATCTATATTGCCGGACACACCACCACTGCCATGAACCTGTCTTTGATCGCCATCACTTTTCCGGTATTTGTGGTGCTGATTTCCCGGGTGCTGTTCAAAGAGGTGCTGACCTTTAAAAGAGCGGTGGGGATTGTCGTTGTGCTGACAGGGGTTGTCTGCCTGATCACCCGGGGCGAAGTCGCCCGGCTGTTGTCCATCCGTTTTGTGGCAGGCGATCTGTGGATGCTGGCATCCGCGGTTCTTTTTGCGGTATTCAGCATTCTGATCAAACACAAACCGAACAACATCCGCCTTTACACGTTTCAGTTCACGCTGTTTTTTCTGGGACTGATTTTTCTGCTGCCTTTTTTTATCTGGGAGCAGATTCGGATGCCGGGACTGTATTTAAACCGATCCACGCTGCCGGCCGTGCTGTATGTGGGGGTATTTGCATCGCTATGTGCATTTTTGCTCTGGAACCGGGCCATCATCACCCTGGGACCCTCCCGGGCCGGGATGATATACTACACGTTGCCGCTGTTCAGCGGGTTGCTGGCATTTCTGTTTCTCGGGGAGCATATCGGTCTGATCCATGCTGTCAGTGCGGTGCTGATCCTGACCGGCATCGTTCTGGCCAATCAAACGTCTCAAACGGTAAAAAAATAAAATGAATCTGTCACGCTTACAATTCAAACGGTTACAGACACGGCTTTTGATTGCTTTGTTGCTCCCTGTGCTGGTCATTGTGCTTCTGGGCGGCGCAGCCGGTTTCTGGTATGCCCGGGGCATCATGCTGGATCAGTGGCAGGAATCGGCTGTGGTCAAGCTTCAGCGGGCGGCCCATTATATTCAAATGCGGCTTCTCAAGCCGGTGGACCTGCTCAATGTCCTGTTCCAGGTATCGGATCGGAATGCGGCCGTGGTATCCCCGGAACAGGTGGTGGATTTTCTCGAAGTCATGGAAGGGGTCGTGTCTGCGGCCTATGAACCGGTTGATCCGCCTGAGCCGGGCCCGGTCCCTCCGGCCGGGAGAATGCCCGGCATGGGACCCATGGATCGGATGAATATGGACAGACACCCCGGCATGCGGTTTTCCCGGTCTCAAATCGTCAGTGTGTCCGGTCCCCGGTATCATGCGGATGAGCAGGGCAGAACCGTGACCATGCATATTTCCCTGTTCGGGACATCGGAGAAACGGTTGGGGGACCTGGTGATCCGCATGGACTTTGACTTTCTGCTCAAGGATATCCTGGCCCTGGGATGGTGGCAGAGCGACATGGCCTGTATCGTCGATGAAACCGGTGCCTATATGGCGCATACCAACATGGCCATGACGGACCGGCGGACCCTGGGGGGATCGGATGATCCGCTGGAACAGGCCATTTTTGAAAAAATGAATTCCCAGCCCTTCGGCACCGTTGCCATGGAAGGGCATCCTCCGGACCTGGTGGCGGGTTTCTACAAACTGGATCAGGTGCCCTGTACCATCATCATGTTTGCCGAGGGACGCAAAATTCTGGATCCTATCGTGACCTACCGAAACGGCATCGCCCTGGGGGTTCTGATCCTGGCCACCCTGGTGCTGGTATTGATCCGGTTTCACATGTGCCGGATGGTGGGTCAGATCCAGCTCTTGTCTGAAAAAGCCCGAGCCGTGGCAAAAGGGGAGTATGGATCTCCCATCCCGGTGGAAAGCCGGGATGAAACCGGGCAGCTG
>CALGAJ010000171.1 GCA_937951975.1 uncultured Desulfotignum sp. | reverse complement strand
CCATTCTTCAGGTGTGTTCTGATATCGACAAGCCGGAAACCCCGGGGCCGGCGGCCATGAAAGCGTTTTACAGGGATATCGCCCGGCTCACCGATGATATCCGCCGGCAGTTCAAGGATCAGCTGCTCCAGCTGGACAAACACCGGGTCAAAGCCATTGCACGAAAATACTTTGACATGGATGAGCGGCAGGCGGGGATTTCAGTCATCTCCAGCAAAACCGCGTTGGAACAGGCCAATTTGATCCTGGAGAAAGCAGGGCAGGCGCCGCTGGTACTGAACAAGATATAGCGACACGTCAGTCGGACGTTTTTTTCAACAGATCCGCCAGTTTCGGGTCAGCTGCCCGGGGAAAATCCGGCCTCATTCTGGCGATCTCCAGCGTATGCTGACCCAGAATCCGGTAAAGGTCTGAATATCGGGGCATTTTTTTATCAATGTCCGCCAGGTGCCGGGCGATGATCGTTTCATCGCCCCGGACCACCGGGCCGGTCAGGGCCTTGACACTGCCCTGGGATGCGATATTGCGCAAGGTTCCCTGGATCAGAGGCGCCAGAATATCAAAGGCCTGGTCCGGGGCCAGCCCGGCACTGCCCAGCAGGGTCAGGGCGAAATGTTCCACTGTAACCAGGTAGTTGGAGGCCACCACGGCGGCGGCATGGTACAGGGTCTTGGCATCTGTGGGAATGGTAAAGGGCCGGGCCTTCAACCGGGTCACGATTTGCTGACCGATGGTCTGTGCCCGATCCGTGCCCTCGATGGACATATTGATCCCTTTAAACGGGGATGACGCATCCGGTGCATAGGGCACAAACGACTGGAGTGGATGAAGCGAGCCCGTGGCAGCCCCTTTTTCCCGGGCCGAGGACAGAATATCCGATGACAACGCCCCGGACAGATGAAATACCACACTTTGTGCATCAAATCCATCGGCCGCAGCCACCTGGTCGCACACGGGTTCAATGTGGGCATCCGGCGTGGCAATAAAAATCAGATCACAGTCTCTGGCCGCTTTTGCCGGATCATTGAAAACGGTCCCGCCCTGGACCCATTCCATTGCTTTCCGGGCCGAGTCCCGGGTTCTGCTGACAAATGCCCCGGGACAATATCCCTGGTGCGCCAGAAACACCGCCAGGTTGATGCCCACCCGGCCGCAGCCAATGATGCAGAACCGGTTTTCTGTTTTATTTGTACTCATATTCATCCGAGGGGAACCGGCCCTGCTGCACCTCTTCAATATAGTCGGCCACCCCTTTTCCGGCGGCAACCGCCAGATCGGCATATTTTTTTACAAATTTGGGCAGAAACCGGTCATTGATCCCCAGCATGTCATGGAGCACCAGCACCTGACCATCACAATGGGGACCGGCCCCGATACCGATGGTGGGAATTTTCAACGCCCGGGTGATCTTTTCAGATATGGGAGACGGAATCCCTTCCAGCACCACGGAAAATGCACCGGCCGCTTCCACATCCTGTGCATCTTTGAGCAGTCTTTCCTCATCCCGCTGTACCCTGAAACCACCCATCTGATGGACTGACTGAGGGGTCAGACCGATATGGGCCTGCACCGGAATCCCGGATTTGGCCAGTGCCGTGATCACCGGACAGACATCAGCACCACCCTCCAGTTTTACGGCAGATGCACCGGCTTCCTTTAAAAACCGGCCGGCATTTTGAACCGCATCGTTCAAATCACCTTGGTAGGACATAAACGGCATGTCCCCGATCACCAAAGCCCGTTCACAGGCCCGGGCCACCATGGCGGTATGATACAGCATCTCATCCATGGTCACCGGCAATGTGGTTTGTCTGCCTTGAACCACCATGCCCAGAGAATCTCCCACCAGGATGGAATCAATACCGGCCTGGTCCAGTATTCTTGCAAATGGATAGTCATACGCGGTCAATGTGGTGATTTTTTTTCCCTGCTGCTTCATTTTCATAAAAGAAGCGGTAGTTATTTGGGATGGCATGAGCGTCTCTCCTGAAATTACGGATTTTCAATTGTATTTTCATACCTTAAAACAAAACCGGATAAGTTTCAACCGGGATCTTTTTACGCTTGTGTATGGCGCCAATCCTGGTACCGGACCATGGCGGCCAGACATTTCACCGCCCGTTCCGGGGAGGCGAAAAATACGCCTTTGTAATCCAGGTCATCAAACCGGTAAAGGGTCTTGCTGGCCTCATCCGTCAGCAGACTCACCCCTAACACCGGTTTGTTGTATGTATGGGTCATCTGCACCACGAATCGGGTATAATCCGCTTCAATTTCCAGCACCGCCTGTTTGAAATCCGCGACCTGATCCCGGGTGACCGATGGATCGGTACTGGAAACAGATTCAGCCATATTGTTGACCAGCACCCGTTTGCCGTGGATCCCCAGATGAATGACCGCATCACACCCGTCCCACTCCAGCAGTTCT
>CALGAJ010000170.1 GCA_937951975.1 uncultured Desulfotignum sp. | reverse complement strand
ATACACATTGACCGGGTTCAGGGTACCCGCCGCGATGAATACAAAAAAAATGCCGGCTGAATACCCAGCAGCTTTAACGGGTCTGTGGTGCCGGATTTCCAGCCGGATTCCTTCGATTCCTCCTTTTCTGGGATTCAACAGATCCGACGTATGATCATGGATATCATTCAGACCGAAAGTGAACAGACACAAAGGAAAAGACAGCCAGCCCATCTGTAGCGCCATCAGGGGAGTAAACTGAAAATCCGGATGAGTGAATCCTTTTTCTCCGTATGCCAAACCCATTGAAAATACCAGTGGCAGCGCTATCCAGAGAGGAGGACGGCTGATTTTCAAAAGCAGGTAAATTGACGGTATCCTTGGAATTGACATATAGTACATCGAATATAATCCTCGGTTGCCGGGAAATTATATCAGGTTTTTGAATGAATATGAACCATAAAATAATTGACAGGCCCGTTGGAATGTGGAAAAACTGCTGATCATGACCGGAAAATGAAATCATTCAGGAGAAGTCCTATGCAGAAGTTCAAAGATTTTGTCCAGGCCGGTGTCAGAGAAGGATATTCAGATATCCACATCACCGGAGATCACCCGATTGTATGCCGGAAACACGGTAAAATTCTGTTCCGCCAAGAATCCTATACCTGTGAACAGATCGATGAACTGGTATCCAGGATGCTCCAGCCCCATGAACTCGAAATGCTGAGAAACCGGCTTTCGGTGGATTTTGCCAGAAGTGTGGCCCACATCCGGATCCGGGTGAATGTTTTCTGCACCACCCGGGGACTGAGCATTGCCGTGCGCCTTTTGCCGGGCCGGATTCCCAATTTCAGCGACCTGAACCTGATCCCGGACCTCAAGAAATACTGCGGCCTGTCCACGGGACTGGTGCTGATCTGCGGGGCCACGGGCAGCGGCAAATCCACCACCATTGCCGCGTTTTTATCCGAGATCAACCGCAACTACGAACGCCATATCATCACCCTGGAAGATCCGGTGGAGTACCGGTTCAATTCCAAAAAATCCTATATCGAACAGCGGGAACTGGGCACCCATATCCCCTCTTTTGAACGGGGGCTCCTGGATGTGCTCCGGGAAGACCCGGACGTGATCGTGGTGGGGGAGCTGCGGGACCCGGAGACCATCAAGCTGACCCTGAACGCCGTGGAATCCGGGCACCTGGTGATCGCGTCCCTGCATGCCACCAATTCCGAGGATGCGCTCTACAGGATGTGCAACTCGTTTCCGCCGGATGCCCAGGACATGGTGCGGACCCAGCTGTCATCGGTACTGTCCCTGCTCATCGTGCAGAAACTGGAGTACCACCAGCGCTTCGGGCTCCGGGTACCGGTCCTGTCACTGCTCAAAGGGACCAGTGCAGTCAAGTCCACCATCCGGGACAACCGGTTTTCCCAGATCGAGAGCCTCCTGCAGACCGGCCGGAACGAGGGCATGTATACCCAGGAAAAGTATGAAACCGATTTCATCAATGCCAAAACCAGCCTGACATCGCCGGAGATCAGCTTCCGGCCATCCACGGAAACCGCGGATTCCCGCGTGTATTCATCCCGGCTGCTGGCGCCGGCGGCACTGCGGAAACCAGGCCCCGGCCCGGGCGCGCACCCCACCCCCCGTGAAACTTCCCCGGCCCCTGATCCCCACCGCCGGGAAGGGTTGCCCCCGGAACGAAAGGATCCCCCGCATTATGTCATCGACGGGTCCTCTTCAGTTGAGGATGTCCTGTCAGAACTCAAAGGGAATTGATAGTGTCAATTCCGGGGACATCTTACATAATTATTTTGCTCCCGCCTGGTTATCTGCAAAGCGATGGCGGGCCTGATATTCTGCCATCGCTCTTGCCTGTAAAAATCCTGCACTGTGCCGACACCCATCAAGGTCTTCACTTGTTTTCGGACAGTTGCAGGTCGACCAAAATTTATTTTTGGTGACAGGATCGATAACCAGGCAGGTAAGAACGGATTCAACAGGATTGAACCATGCCACCCATTACAAGACTCCTTCACTGACCCAAAAAACCCCAAAATACAGTTCGGAGATCCTGGCCCTGCTGAAATAAAGTGACCGGTTGTCGGCGTCCCGCCAAACATCACGTCCGCCCCGTCCGGATAACACATAACCCTTGACTGAATTTCCCATGCCGGGTAAAATTTTGGCATTACAGATGACAAAAACTCAGCAAGGGTGCCCAGTCCCCATGACAAGGTAATCAGAACAGCATACAGAGAAGCCGATGCTTCTGCCCGTTGTGATCCCGCTGCTGATCTGTCACGCCGGGAAAGAATGGCCGGAAGATACCGTGTGGCTGGCCTCGTTGCTGTCAGGCCCGGTGGATGAGCTTGCCGG
>CALGAJ010000169.1 GCA_937951975.1 uncultured Desulfotignum sp. | reverse complement strand
TGGACATGGTGGTCAAGGTCCAGTAAAATCCGGTGATCCAGCTGTATTGACGGCCCTCATAAACCATCAGCACATGAAACAGCACTGAAAACAGGGTAAACAGAAAAGCCAGGATCAATCCGAATTTGATCAGAATCCAGCCATTGCTTTTCTGGCTGCCGGTTTTTAAAACAAGGGTCAGCTGAGTTGCCATGGTTTTGAGCATGGAGATGTTTTCCTGATTTTTAGGGTCAAACAGATAATGTTTGACTGTTCTATATCATACCGCCCATCCCAGGCCAATGGTTTTCCAAAAATGATGTCGTACCAGTCATGTCAGTGTCTCATTCCTTCAGGTTGGTTTTCAAATATTCGCAAATCATTTCCGGATTTGGCGCCGGGACACAATTTGTATTGACCGTGTTGAAAAAAACACTTATATAATTAGTCGGTTGGCTAATTATATAGATATGTCCTGTGACAATTCATTGGGAAAGATGGATAAGACACTTTTAAAACTCAAAGCCCTGGCAGACAAAAATCGGCTCAGGATATTTCTGGCCCTGACCCGGTATGATGAACTTTGTGCCTGTCAGATCACGGAACTGCTGCAGGTGACGGGCGCCACTGCTTCGAGGCACCTGGGCATCCTGGTCACTGCCGGGCTTTTGAAAAGCCGGAAAGAATCCCGGTGGGTGTATTTCAGCCTGGATGAGCGGTGCATGGATATGGATGGCATTTCAGGCTGGCTGCTGCCCCGGGTGCAGACATCCGGGCAGGCACAGGCCGATCTTGCGGTGCTGGAGCGGATCATGGCGGTGGACAAAGAAGATCTCTGCCGGATTCAGCGGGGGGAAGCCTGCTGTCCGGTCAAAAACAGGGAGAAGGCAAATGGATGATAAAAAACTGAAGATATTGTTTCTGTGCACTGGAAATTCTTGCCGAAGCCAGATGGCCGAAGGGTGGACCCGGCATCTCAAGGGCGATATCATTGACGTGGTTTCCGCAGGCGTGGAAACTCATGGCGTGGACCCCATGGCTGTGGCCGTGATGAAGGAGGCAGGGGTGGATATATCCGGCCACCGGTCCAAACATGTCAAGGAATTCCAGGATAAACAGATGGATGTGGTGATCACGGTGTGTGACCATGCAAAAGAAACCTGCCCCTATTTTCCGTTGGCCGGTAAAAAGATTCACCAGGGATTTGCAGATCCCCCGGCCCTGGCCAAAGAGATCCGGAAACGGGGCGGGGACGAACATGAGCAGCTGGACTGCTACCGGAAAGTCAGAGATGAGATCCGGAGGCTTGTGGAAAAACTGCCGGACAATGTGATGTCATAAACAAAAAAACGGAACAATCCTGAAAAAGGAGGCAAAAACACCCATGAGTTCCCCTGTTGACAATGATCGGAAAATGACCAGTGTGTTTGAGCGGTACCTGACCGTCTGGGTCGGGTTGTGCATCATCGGCGGCATTCTTTTAGGTAAAATCGCCCCGGGGCTGGCAAAAGCCCTGGACAGCATGGCCATCACCGTAAACAATGCGCCCGTGGTGTCCATCCCCATTGCCGTGTGCCTGTTTTTCATGATGTACCCCATCATGGTGAAGATCGATTTCGCCTCGGTGATCCGGGCGGGGAAAAGCGGTAAACCCGTGTTCTGGACTCTGTTCATCAACTGGGGTATCAAGCCTTTTACCATGTATGCCATTTCTTTGTTTTTTCTGGGAATCGCGTTCAAAGGCTTTATCGGCCCGGACGCCATGGATCTGGTGAAGATTCCCTTCGGCCTGGATCTGCCGGTGGGGGCGATCCACGGGGACGGGGTGGTGGTGCTGCACGACGGGGTGAAGATGCTGCAGGTTCCGTTGTGGCGAAGCTATCTGGCCGGATGTATTCTTCTGGGCATCGCGCCGTGTACGGCCATGGTTCTGGTGTGGGGATATCTGTCCCGGGGCAACGACGGATTGACCCTGGTGATGGTGGCCATCAACTCGTTGACCATGCTGGTCCTGTACGGAGTTTTAGGCGGATTTCTGCTGGGCGTGGGCAAGTTGCCCATCCCCTGGCAGGCGTTGCTGCTGTCCGTGGGGATCTATGTGGCACTGCCTCTGGTGGCGGGCTATTTTTCCAGAATCTGGATTATCAAGGCCAAAGGCGAAGCATGGTTCCAGGAAAAATTTTTAGGGGTTCTGACCCCGGTGACCATCACGGCCCTGCTGGTGACCCTGGTGCTGCTGTTCAGCTTCAAAGGTGATGTCATCACGGCCAATCCGCTGACCATCCTGTGGATCGCGGTTCCTTTGTTTATCCAGACCATTCTGATCTTTGCCATCGGCTATGCCGGGGCCGTGTTCATGAAATTCAACTACGAAGATGCGGCCCCGGCTGCCATGATCGGGGCGTCCAACCATTTTGAGGTGGCCATCGCCACATCGGTCATGCTGTTCGGGCTGTCGTCCGGCGCGGCCCTGGCCACGGTGGTGGGCGTGCTGATCGAGGTGCCGGTGATGCTGATGCTGGTGGGGTTCTGCAAGAGAACGCAGCACTGGTTCAACAGATGATGCCGGGATCAGATGCTGTGACACGGCTTGGAACGGCGGTACGACAACCAGGGAAAAAGGAAGACACATGACGGATAAACAGGCTTTTTTAAAGGTGCTGATGCTGGATGCGTCCAGCGGATTCTACCGCCTCAAACGGTACCGGGTGGGGGATTTTTTCGGGCCCGTGGATCTGGGCATCCACATGAGTTTCAAGCACAACAGCCTGACCATCGGCGGCGGCCTTTTTGCCGGGTCCATTTTTCCGGGGTCCAACCGGATGATTTTCTGCGGCATATCTCCCTGCTGGCATGGGTTCTATATCTCATCCATGGGCGGTGCCGCCCTGGTGTTCGACAACCTGGGGATCAATCAGCTGGTGATCCTGGGCAGGGCTGACCGGCCGTCTCTGCTGTACCTCAACCGAAATCACGGAGAAGAGATCGAGGTGGAACTGGTAGAGGTGTCTCCAGGTGCCATCTGGAAAAAGGGCCGGGGCGGGGTGTATGCTGTGATGGAGGAGGCCATGACCCGGTTTTCCGGCCGGTATGAAACCGATCCCAGGGTCCTGGCCACCGGGCCGGCTTCCCGGTATACCGATTTCGGGGCCATTGCTTCGGCCCCGGTGCGCAAGGGATTACTGACCCCGGTGGATACCTGGGCCGGTCGGGGCGGTTTCGGGTCCAAGCTTTTTCAGGAACACGGCATCGTCGGAATCATCTACGGCGGCACCCATGTGGACGAGGATTTCTGCAAACGCAAAGTGGCGGATCAATGGTTTGAGGACAAATACAACCAGCGCATGGCAGCCAAGGATATCGAGGCCACCACCAAATACCGGTATGATCCCGGGGTTGAAACCGGCGGCACCTTTGGGGTGAACTATGCCACCATGTCCGGCAGTATCCTGGCGTTCAATTACCGCAGTATTTACTGGAGCGAACATGAAAGAAAGGCGCTTCATCAGAAATTTATCCGGGATCATTACCTGAAACAATTTAACGAGGAAACCATCCAGAAAAAACAGCAGAAAACCTGCGGCGAACCTTGCGCGGCCGTGTGCAAGAAAATGAACGGGTCTTTCAAAAAAGACTATGAACCCTATCAGGCATTAGGACCCTTGTGTGGTATCTTTGATCAGCGGGCTGCGGAAACGCTGGCCGGTCATGCGGATATGCTGGGATTTGATGCCATTGCGGCGGGCGGGGTTCTGGCCTGGCTCATGGACTGCCTGGATGAGGCATTGCTGGCCCCGGACGATATCGGTGCGGCCATGAAGCCGAAATGGCATTTCCAGGACTTTGATGTGGTTGAAGATTCCCTGCACAATGCAGAACTTGGAAAGCGTCTGCTGGATGAAATGGTCCGGCCGGAAGGGAAGATCCCTCTGGGAAAGGGGGCCAGAAAACTGGCCCGGGGCCTGGCCAGAAAAAAAGGCACACCCGTCATGGACCGGTTTGTTCACACGGCATTCGCCCGCCAGGGCTGGATGGTTCCCA
>CALGAJ010000168.1 GCA_937951975.1 uncultured Desulfotignum sp. | reverse complement strand
GGCCGTCAATACAGCTGGATCACCGGATTTTACTGGACCTTGACCACCATGTCCACCCTGGGATTTGGTGATATTACCTTTCACAGTGATATCGGCCGCCTTTTTTCCATTGTGGTATTGTTCAGCGGCATTGTTTTTCTGCTGGTAATGCTGCCTTTTACCTTTATCCAGTTTTTCTATGCCCCGTGGCTGGAAGAACAGAACAAGGCCCGGGCACCCCGATCCGTTCCCGACACCATGTCCGGACATGTGATTCTCACCTATTTTGATCCGGTGGCGGTCACACTCATTGACAAGCTCAATCAATACGGATTTGCCTATGTGATTCTTACATCCGGGCTCCAGGACGCCCTGGATCTGTATGACCAGGGGTATCACGTGGTGGTGGGTGAACTGGATGATCCGGACACCTACCGCCGACTGCGTATTGACCATGCCGCAATGGTAGTGGTGTTGAATGATGATATCGCCAGCACCAACATCATTTACACCATCCGGGAAACCAATGATCGGGTGAAAACCGTAACCAACGCCGACCTGGAAGACTCCCTGGATATCCTCAAACTGGCCGGCAGCACCCATGTGTTCCAGTTTACCCAGATGCTGGGCAGGGCCCTGTCCCGCCGGGTTCTTGGAATCAATATGCAGGCAAATATCATCGGGCAGTTTGATGATCTGCTGATTGCCGAAGCCCCGGCCATGCGGACCTGGCTCCAGGGAAAAACAATGGCGGAAAGCCGGTTGCGGGAAATCTGCGGGGTCACGGCAGTGGGAATCTGGGAACAGGGAAAATTTCACATCCCCGCCGCCGAAACCATGATCACGGAATCCACGGTGCTGGTGCTGGCCGGGACCAAAGAGCAGCTGGAACAATTTGACTCCTCTATTGCACCGGCGGATGAAAAACAGACAGACACCAGTCGTCCGGTGGTGGTGCTGGGAGGCGGCCGGGTAGGCCAGGCAGTGGCAGAGGCCCTGCGTATCCGGGGAATTGAATACTGCGTGGTGGAAAAAAGACCCGGTATTGCCGACAGGCATCCCAACTTTATCCATGGCAGTGCCGCCGACCGCAGCACCCTGATCGAAGCCGGTCTGGAAAACACCTCGTCAATCATTATTACCACCCATGACGACAACCTGAACATCTACCTGACCATCTACTGCCGCCGTCTGCGGCCGGATGTGCAGATCATCAGCCGGGCCAGCCTGGACAGAAACATCAATACCCTGCACCGGGCCGGCGCCAATCTGGTGATGTCCTTCAGTTCCCTGCTCACCACCACCATCATGAACCTGATTCAACCCCAGAAAATGCTCATGCTTTCCGAAGGCCTCAATGTATTCAGGATGCCTTTGCATGCAAAACTGGAAAACAAAGCCCTGATCGATATCCAGGTCAGGGAAAAAACCGGATGCAGTGTGGTGGCCGTCAAAAAACAGGAAAACCTGATCATCAATCCGGACCCGGCCATTGTCCTTGAAAAAGGGGATGAACTGGTGCTCATCGGCACTGCCGGTGCAGAAAAAATGTACATTGAAAAATATCCGGCCCCATCGGAATAATGGTCATGCGCCGGGTGAGATAACCATCCTTAACGGCCCGGAGGCCGGATGGCATGGCCGGGAACAGTATTGAAAACCACCGGAAAATGACCTATGCTTCTGTCATGAATTCTCAGGCTCAGACAGATGCACCGGTCACAGACGCTCGGAAAGGGGGCGGATTGAAACTGATTCTTCCCTTTTTCAGGCAGTACAAGGTCCAGATTTTTTTGGGCATGGTATGCATGATCATTGTGGACGGCACCCAGCTCATCGTGCCCCAGGTGATCCGGTCTGTGGTGGACACCCTGGCTGCAGGCAGCCTGGACCGGGCCGTGCTGATCCGTCAGTGTGTATTCATTCTGGGGCTGGGCATACTCATGGCGGTGCTGCGTTATGCCTGGCGCATCCTGCTCATGGGCAGTGCCCGAAACCTGGAAAAAGGGATCCGGGACCAGCTGTACACCCATATCATGTCCCTGGACCCGGCTTTTTTCGACCGGGTGAATACCGGGGATATCATGGCCCATGCCACATCGGACATCAACCATGTGCGCATGGCCTTCGGATTCGGAATCATCGTACTGGTGGACACGGTACTGCTGGGAGGCGCCATTCTGGCCATCATGATCTGGACCCACCCCAAACTCACCGCCCTGGCCTTGATTCCCATGCCGGCCCTGATTTTCTTTACAAGGTTCCTGGGCAAAAAAATGCACGACTTTCACACCACGGCCCAGGAATCATTTTCTGTTCTCACTGAAATGATCCGGGAAAGCTTTTTCGGGATCCGGATCATCAAGGTGTTCAATTTTGAATCCCTGGTCACAACCCGGGTGGGCCGGGCCGCCACCGATTATTTTCATAAAAACCTGAAACGGGCGGTGGCCACGGCTCTGCTTCGCCCGTTACTGGGATTTCTCTTTAATGTCTCTTCATTGATCATTCTGTTCTACGGCGGGATACTGGTGATGCGCGATGCTCTGAGCCCCGGAGAACTGGTGGCGTTCCTCCAGTATCTGGGACTGCTGGCCTGGCCGGTCATTGCCATTGGATGGATGACCAACCTGTTCCAGCGGGGGATGTCCTCTTTGCGGCGCATCAACACGCTGCTCCACTCCCGCCCCGGGATCACCTGCCCGGAACACCCGGTGCCCATGCCCCGGAAGATCCGCCATATCCGGTTCAACCATGCCGGGTTCTCCTATGACGGTCATACCCCCATATTGTCGGACATCCGCCTGGATATCCCGGCGGGAAGCCGGGTGGGCATCACCGGTCCGCCGGGAACGGGCAAGACCACCCTGGCGTATCTGATGATGCGGCTGTATGACCCCACCCAGGGCAATATCCAGGTGAACGGCATACCCACCACGGACATGGACCCGGAAGACCTGCAGTCCTGTATCGCATTCATGCCCCAGGAACCGTTTCTGTTTTCCGCCACCATCAGGGAAAACATGCTCATGGGGCGGGACATGGCAGATACTGATCTGGAAAAAATAATCCGGACCTGTGATCTTTCCGACACCATCAAAGCCATACCCCGGGGATTGGAAGACCTTGTGGGAGAACGGGGAGTGACCTTGTCCGGCGGACAGAAACAGCGGCTGGTCCTGGCCAGAGCATTGGTGGAGGACAAGCCGGTGCTGATTCTGGACGATCCGGTCAGCCAGCTGGACACCCAGACCGCCCAGCGGGTCATCGACGGCATCCAGCGCCTTGCAGAGGATCGCACCTGCATCCTTATCTCCCACCGGCTGTCCGCTCTGGCCGCCTGCGACACCATATATATTCTGGAAAACGGCCGGATCAGCGCCGGCGGCTCCCATGCTCATCTGCTTGAAACCAGCCGGTACTACCGGCATGCATTTGATGTGCAGCAGTTTGAGGAGACCGGATGATGCGGGAAGAAAAGGAAATCCGTCTGGCCGACCGGGTTCTGGCCAAAGCGATGTGGCCCTATATCCGGCCATATGCCTGGATGCTGGCCGTGTCCACCCTGCTGGTGTTTGCCGGTATTTTCTTTGAACTGTCCATCCCGCTGCTCATCCAGAAAGGCCTGGACGGGTTTGTCCTCCAATCCGGCCAGAATTCAAAACAGGCCCTGTTCCTGGGTCTGCACATAACAGACTTCAGAATGTTCGGACTTTTTTTCTGCCTGATGATCCTGGCCGCTTTTGTCATCGATTTCAGCCAGACCCTTTTTCTTGAATACTCGGGCCAGAAAATTATTCTGAACCTGCGATGGAAACTGTTCTCCCACATGACCGGCCTGCCGGTGGGCTATTATGACAAAAACGCCTCAGGCCGCCTGGTGGCCCGGGTGGCAGGAGATATCGAGAACATGAACGAGATGTTCACCAGCGTGCTGGTGTTCATCTTCAAGGATCTGGTACTCATGGCCGCCATTTTTGTGATGCTGGCACGGCTCAATGCCGGACTGGCCTTATATCTGTTCGGGCTGGTACCTGTGATCCTGGTGAGTGTGACCGGATTTTCCCGGCAGGTGCGCAGCGCCTTTAGGACCATCCGGCAGAAAATCGGGGAGATCAACCACAGTTTTTCCGAAGGCATTTCCGGCATCCGGGCCATCCAGACCACTGGCAGCGCATCGGCCTTTATCAGAAGGTTCCGGCATCTCAATGCGGCCCATTATGACGCCGCCATGCGGCAGATAAAAACGTTTGCCGTGTTCATGCCCTTTATCGGATTATTGGGCATTGTCAGCACGGCCGTGATTCTGTGGGCCGGCGGTCTCAAGGTTACGGCCCATGAAATGACCATCGGCGAACTGGTGGCGTTTCTCACCTATATGAAACTGTTCTTCAGGCCGTTACGGGAGTTGTCGGAAAAATTCAACCTGCTCCAGAATGCCCTGGCATCGGCGGAACGGATCATCACCGTGCTGGAACAGAAAAAAGACCGGCAGCGCCTCACCCGTAAAAGAATCCGGATCGATGCCATCCATCACCTGGCGTTTGATCATGTGAATTTTTCTTATGACACGGAAACACCGGTGCTCAAAGATATCAGTTTCTCTCTTGACAAGGGGAGTTCCATCGGGATCGTGGGCCAAACCGGGTCCGGAAAGACCTCCATCATCAATCTGGTCACCGGGTTTTACCGGCCCGATGCCGGCCTTATCCGGATCAACGGTCAGCCCCAGGAATCCATCAACACCATGGATATCCGCCGGAAAACCGCCCTGGTGATGCAGGATCCCATCCTTTTTTCAGGAACGGTGAAAGACAATATCTGCCCGCCGGAAAATCCCCTGGACGGCCCTGCCCTGAAAAAAGTGCTGGACCAGGCCAATTGCGGATTTTTATATGACAAGTTTGACGGACCGGACACGGTGCTCAGGGAAGGCGGACGGCCCCTGTCCGCCGGAGAAAAACAGCTGGTATGCATTGCCCGGGCCTTTGCCTGCAACCCGGATCTGATCATCTTTGATGAGGCCACATCCTA
>CALGAJ010000167.1 GCA_937951975.1 uncultured Desulfotignum sp. | reverse complement strand
GAGGAGACACCATGACCACCGATTATACCCCCATGTGGCAGGAGCTGGGACTGGATCTGGCCGGCCACGAGGCCCTGCTCAATGTCCTTGGCACCGCATATAATGACATTTATCTGTCCCAGAAGAACCGGCCCGAAGGCATGGGCTATTTTGATTTTGTGATGAGCGAAGTCCATGGGCTGCGCATCAGGGAACTGCTGGACGAAAAAGCCGCCGGCAGAAAAATCATCGGCTCCTATTGCGTGTTCGTGCCTGAAGAGATTGTGCTGGCCGCCAATGCCACCCTGGTGGGGCTGTGCTCGGGCGCGGATTTTGCCATGGAAAAAGTAGAGCAGCTTTTGCCCAGAAATACCTGTTCTCTGATCAAATCTTCATTCGGGTTTAAAATCGGCAAAGTGTGCCCGTATCTGGAAAGCGCCGACATGATCGTGGGGGAAAATACCTGTGACGGCAAGAAAAAAGCCTATGAAACCTTAGGAGATCTGGTGGACAACCTGTATGTCATGGACCTGCCCCAGACCAAGACCGATCAGACCAAAGCGCTTCTCAAGGCGGAATACATGAAATTCAAGGCGGCCGTGGAAGAATTGACGGGGGTTGCGGTGACGCCGGAGTCCCTGAAATCCGCCATTGATGTGGTCAATGCCAAAAGGGCCGCCATCCACCGGCTGTCGGCATTGAGAAAGGCGGATCCAGCCCCCATCTCCGGGCTGGATGCCCTGCTGGCCAACCAGGTGTTCTTTTATGACAACCCGGCCCGGTTCACGGAATCGGTCAACAAGATCTGTGATGAACTGGAGACCCGGATCCAGGAAAAAACCGGGGCATTTCCTGCCGGCGCTCCCCGCATCCTGGTGTCGGGATGTCCCCAGGCGGTTCCCAACTGGAAACTGCACATGATCACCGAAACGGCCGGGGCCGTGATCGTGGGCGAGGAGTCCTGTGTGGGGGAACGGGGGACCCGCAACCTCACCGCCGACACAGGTACCACCGTGGATGAGATGATGGGTGCCATCGTGGACCGGTATTTCCAGGTGGACTGCGCGATTTTTACCCCCAACCCCCAGCGCCTGGACCACATCCAGGAGATGGTCACCGCATACAACGCCCAGGGCGTGATCCATTACGGGCTCCAGTTCTGCCAGCCTTATCTCATGGAGTCCATTCCCGTGGAAAAGGTCCTGGAAGAAAAGAATATCCCCTGCCTGCGGGTGGAAACCGATTACGGCATGGAGGATGCGGGACAGCTCAAGACCCGGGTGGAAGCGTTTATCGAGCAGCTCAGGTAAGGATCGACATGTCTTCAGATACAACAGCGGTGCGGTACGCCGGTATCGATATCGGCTCCCGCACCATCAAACTGGTGGTGGTGGATGAACGCGGCACCACCCTGGAAACATTTCAGGCCGACACGGGATTCGATCCCATGGCCACGGCCAATGAATTGATTGAAAAGACGTCTTTTGACCGGATCATGGCCACGGGATACGGTCGGAACCTGTTTGAACTGTCCTTTGACGCCCCGACCGTGACGGAGATCAAGGCCCATGCCAGGGGTGCCTGGGCGGAATTTCCCGACGCCCGAACGGTTCTGGACATTGGGGGGCAGGACAGCAAGGCCATTGCCCTGTTTGAAAACGGCCGGGTGAAAAAAT
>CALGAJ010000166.1 GCA_937951975.1 uncultured Desulfotignum sp. | reverse complement strand
TTTCATGAACCCGGTGATCCGGCCAAAGACATCTGCACCCCGGCCGGACACAGACTGTCCGCCACCGGCGCGGACCGGGTCCGGTTCCTGCTCAGCCCCAACCCGGGAGAAGCCCCGAAACCCCTGGCCAGAATCGCTTCCGGCGGCGAGCTGTCCCGGATCGTTCTGGCCCTGAAAGCGGTTCTGTCAAAAACCCAGTCCTTTGAAACCCTGATTTTTGATGAAGTGGACGCCGGCATCGGCGGAGCCACGTCCGACAAAGTCGGCAAAAAGCTCTTTGCCCTGGCCGGCCATCACCAGGTGATCTGCATCACCCACCTGGCCCAGATCGCCCGGTACGGGGGCCACCAGTTCCGCATCGCCAAACAGGTGATCAACGGCCGGACCTGCACGGATATCGTTCCGCTGACCACTCTGGATGACCGCATCGATGAAATCGCCCGCATGATCGGCGGCACGTCCATCACCCCTGCCACCCGGACCCATGCCCGGGAACTGCTGACCGGACCGTCGAATAATCCGTCTTGACAGGACCGGCCGGATCTGATTAAATTACTGATTAATATTAGCAATCTATTGTCAATTTTAAACCATATTAAAACCAAGGAGTTATCATGCCGATATATGAATTCAAGTGCTCAAAATGTGATCACTTTTTTGAACTCATTGTCATGGGGTCTCAAAAAGACGAGGCCGTCACCTGTCCGAAATGTCAATCATCCGAATTTGAGCGGGTGGTTTCCTCCACCAACTATGCCATGGGCGGATCATCCGGCAGCCGGGCGGCCCAAAGGGTCACCACCCAGGAACGCAACTGTTCCAGCGGCTCCTGCACCACCTACACGGTTCCCGGCGAAACCCGAAACTGATCTTCAACCAAGGAAACTTTATGACGGAATATGCCAAACTGATTATTGACGGAAAAGAAATGCACCTGCCGGTGATCACCGGCTCTGAAGGGGAAAAAGCCATTGATATAAGGCAGCTGCGCAAAGAAACCGGGTGTATCACCTTTGATCCCGGGTACGGCAATACCGGGGCATGCAAAAGCGCCATCACGTACATGGACGGTGAAAAAGGAATTTTGCGGTACCGGGGGATTCCCATCGAACAGCTGGCGGAAAAATCCACGTTCGTGGAAACCGCGTACCTGCTCATTGTGGGCCGCCTGCCCACCCGGGAGGAACTGACCCGGACTTCGGTGATGCTCAACGATTTTTCCCTGGTCCATGAAAACATGAAGGCGTTTTACCAGAACTACCCGCCCAAGGCCCATCCCATGGGGATCCTGGCAGCCATGGTCAATGCCATGCGCTCGTTTTACCCGGAACTGGTGGACCTGGAAGAAGAAATGAACAACACGTTTCTGCGCCTGATCTCCAAAATCCGCACCATGGCGGCCATGTCCTATAAATTTTCCATCGGCCAGCGGGTGACCTATCCCCAGCCCGGTCTGTGCTACTGCGCCAATTTTCTGAACATGATGTTCGACAGTGATGTGATCCCCTACCATATCGATGACGATCTGGTGCGGGCGTTGAATGTATTCTGGATCCTGCATGCCGACCATGAACAGAACTGCTCCACCACGGCGGTCCGGGTGGTGGGGTCCGGCCGGGTCAACATCTATGCCGCCATCTCCGCGGGCATCAGCGCGCTGTGGGGACCTTTGCACGGCGGGGCCAACCAGGCCGTGATCCAGATGCTCGAACAGATCCACAAAGACGGCATGACCATTGACCAGTGCATCGCCCGGGCCCGGGACAAAGAAGACCCGTTCCGGCTCATGGGATTCGGTCACCGGGTCTACAAGACCTATGACCCCCGGGGCAAAATCATGAAAAAGATGTGCGATATGGTCCTGGCCAAGGTCAAAAGAGACGATCCCCTGCTGGATATTGCCCTGCGCCTGGAGGAAAAAGCCCTGGAAGACAGTTATTTCAAGGACAAACATCTGTACCCCAACGTGGATTTCTATGCCGGCATTGTGCTGCGGGCTTTGGGCATTCCCACCAACATGTTCACGGTGATGTTCGCCATCGGCCGTCTGCCCGGGTGGATCGCCCAGTGGAAAGAGGATATGGCAGACCCGGAAATGAAAATTTCCCGGCCCCGGCAGATTTACACCGGCAAAACGGTCAACGACTATATCCCCATTGACCAGCGCAGATATGACAACGGCACAGCCTGAAACCCCGCTCCGGCCATGACCCGCATCATCGCCCACCGGGGCGCCCGGAGTCTGGCCCCGGAAAACACCCTGGCTGCCGCCAGAACAGCCCGGCACTTAGGCGCCCATGCCTGGGAAACCGATGTCCAGATCACCCGGGACGGGGTGCCGGTGCTGTTCCATGATCAGGATCTGCTGCGGTGCACGGATGCCCGGACCCGGTTCACGGGCCCGGCATTCAAAAACCGCCGGCACTACCGGTTGTCCGCATTTTCCCTGGCAGAGCTTCAGACCCTGGATGCCGGGTCCTGGTTTGAGTCTGCCGACCCGTTCGCCACCATCCGAAACAGACAGATCCACCCCTCCGACCTGGCTGGATTCAAAAATGAAACCATCCCCACCCTGGCCCAGGGCCTGGCGCTGACCCGGTCCCTGGACTGGCAGGTGAACCTGGAACTCAAGGATCACGGCACAGACCCCGACCCGTTTTACACGGTGGACATCACGCTGGCGAAAATCGCAGATTCCGGGATCCGGCCCCACCAGGTGATTGTGTCCTGTTTCAACCATGCCTGGCTGGACCGGGTCCGGCAGCAGCGGCCCGATCTGCCTGTCCAGGCCCTGGTGGGATCATCCCCGGCGGACATGGCCCGGTTCCAGCCCGGCCCCTTTGATGTGTACAACCTCAATGCCGACCTGGTGGACCCGGGATTTGTCTCCCGGCTGGTGCACAAAGGATTCCAGGTCAACCTGTTCACGGTGAATGATCCCGCCACTGCGGCCCGGTTCATCCTCGCCGGCGCCGGCGGCATCTTCACCGACTTTCCCCAGCGGTTCTGCACATCTGCCCCCCTGTAAGAAAACCCCGCCAGTTCTTTCCTTCTGTGAAAAGTTGAAAACAACGCGTTGTTTTTTTGAATATTGACATTTTTAACGCGTTGTTTTAAAAAAATACTCATGAAAAGATCCGCATCACAGCATCTGGACAATTGGCTGGCGGAAAACCACGCTCCTGTTTCTGGACGAAATCCAGGCTGCTCCGGAATTATTCGCCAAACTCCGGTGGTTCAAGGAAGACATCAAAGATCTGGCACTCATTGCCGCTGGCCGAGCAGTTTGTCGGCCAGCAGCTCCGGGCGGCTCAGTCGCCGCTGACAGACCCGGCCCTGTTCTTTTTGCAGCGCACCGGCGGCCGGCAGGGAGAAATCGACTATATCATCCAGCATCAAAACCGGATCGTGCCGGTGGAGATCAAATCCGGAAAAGCCGGGAGCATGAAATCCCTGCACCAGTTCATGCACGACAAACACCTGGACCTGGCCGTCCAGATCAATGC
>CALGAJ010000165.1 GCA_937951975.1 uncultured Desulfotignum sp. | reverse complement strand
TGATGTATTTTACGGCCCTGTGTTTTGACAAGGTGCTCACGTCCGCCGATGAAAAGGAGAGAGATACTTGGCAGGGACTGATCGAACTGCTGATTCCGGTGGTGAAAGGCTATATCACGGACCGGGCATTTGAGGTGTGTACCCAGGGTGTCCAGGTATTTGGCGGGTACGGGTTTATCAGCGAATATCCCCAGGAACAGCTGCTCAGAGACTGTAAAATCACTTCCATTTATGAAGGCACCAACGGGATCCAGGCCATGGATCTTCTGGGTAGAAAACTGGGCCTGAAAAAAGGCAAGCCGTTCATGGATCTGCTGACCCGGATGAACCAGACCATTGCATCGGCCAAGGAAATTCCCGAACTGGCAGACATGGCGGTCCGGGTGGAAACGGCTGTGAACAAGCTGGGAGAAACCGCCATGCACATGGGCATGACCGCCATGTCCGAAAAAGTGCTGGATGCCTTTGCCGTGGCCCATCCGTTTCTGGATGTCACAGGCGATGTGGTGATGGCCTGGCTGGAACTGTGGCGGGCTGTCACGGCCCAGCCCAAAATTGCATCCGCCAGAAAAAAGGATGCGGCTTTTTATCAAGGTCAGGTGACCACGGCCAAATATTTTATTCAATGGGTCTTGCCGGCGACTTTAGGAAAAATGGATGCATTGAAAGGCAATATTCCGGCCATCATGGAAATGCCGGAAGACGGATTTCCCGTATAGTTTTTTTGCTGAAAAAAAAGAGAACACCGGCAACCAGACACGGGGTGTCCTTAAAGACAAGGGAATTGCGTTTTTAAGGACATCACGTGTCCCGGGTCTGCTTGAACATATTTTTACTCACGCCGTGGCGTTTCAAAAGCCGGTTGAGCTGCCGCGGGGTGACGCCGGCAACTGCTGCAGCCTGGTCGATCCGGCCCCGGGTCTGGCCAAGAAGCGTGGTCAGATACGCCTGTTCAAACCGGTCGATGGCAGACTGCCGGGCTTTAGACAATGGTGTGCGGGTATCGCTGCCGGTTTCAGAGTCATCGCCATCCGGCATGGTATCCAAAGGAAAACTCTGGGGCATGAGAACAGCTGTCTGTTCCAGGATGCAGGCCCGCTCCAGAAGATTCTCCAGTTCCCGGATGTTGCCGGGCCAGTCGTACCGCTGGAACCGCTCCATCACCAGGGGATGAATGCCGGTGATTTTTTTGCCGTATTTGATGTTCAGTTTCTTTAAAAACACGTCGATCAGACCGGGCAGATCCTCCAGCCGGTCCCGAAGTGCCGGAATTTTAATGGGAAACACGTTCAAGCGGTAATACAGGTCTTTTCTGAACTGACCGGTCTGAACCAGATCGGCGATATCCGCATTGGTGGCGGCAATGATCCGGACATCCGCTTTCAAGGGCGCGTCTCCGCCCACGCGGCTGTAAACCCCGTCCTGGAGCACCTGCAGCAGTTTGATTTGAGCGGACGGGGTGATGGTGCCGATTTCATCCAGAAACACCGTTCCGCCCGCAGCCATTTCGAATTTCCCGGGTTTTTTCCGGTCCGCCCCGGTAAACGCGCCTTTTTCATGCCCGAACAGTTCACTTTCAATCAGGGTGTCGGGAATGGCGCCGCAATGGACTTCGATGAACGGCTTGTCAAACCGCTGGCTGTGCCAGTGAATCAGCCGGGCTGTCATGCCTTTACCCGTGCCGGTTTCGCCGAGCAGCAGCACGGTGGCAATGGTGGGGGCTACGGACCGGATGTTCTCATGCACTTTTTTCATGTGCAGGTTTTTGGAGATGAGATCCACATCTTCAGGCCCGCGGCTTAACACCAGTATTTCTTTCATGAAATTTCCTTGTAAACTATGCTGTGAAGCATCGGTTACACAGGCATGCAACCGCTTTCAATCTGGAGAAAAGTATTAACAGCCCCAACCGGTTCTGTCAATCACTGATTGCCGGCATCGACAGGGATATCCCATCGGTTCATGCAGCTTCGCCTGAGCCGTGGAAATAACATTCCAGAACATGAATGGATTTGGGAACCGTACCGGTGGTGATCTGTCCTTTCACGGTCACGGTTTTCCGCAGGTGCTGGGTCAAAGATCTGCCGAATCCGGTAGCCGCCACCGTGACAATATCTTCATCAAATGTCACGATGGCGGTACCTGTCACCGCGCCGTTGGGATCCCAGGAAGCAGGGATGACAATCCCTGTGATGGATGTGAGTTGATTTTCCATGCCTGGAACAAATGCAAATACCAGGCCAGCGGTTACAGTATTGCTTCCTCCTTGGGGGGATTGGCTTTTAAGTATTCCAGGCGGTTGAGCCCGTTGAGATAGGCCAGGGCCGATGCCGTGATGATATCCGGGTCTGCGCCTTTTCCCAACGCCACAATGCCGTCCTCCTTGAGCCGGACCGTCACTTCCCCCTGGGCGTCCGTGCCCTCGGTCAACGCGGAAATGGTAAACCGCAGCAGCTCGGATTTGGTGTGGGTCAGCTTGGAAATGATATTGTACACCGCATCAATGGGGCCGGTGCCTTCCAGCGCGCCCTGCACCAGCCGGCCGTGGATTTTGAGTTGTACCGATGCTGTGGGAAACACGGTGGATCCGGACAGCACATGGATGTATTCCAGACTGAAGACCTCCGGGGTCCGCAACACCCCTTCGTTGATCAGCGCTTCGATGTCTTCGTCCAGGATCTGTTTTTTGCGGTCTGCCAGGTTTTTGAATTTCTGAAACACCAGATTGACCTCTTCATCGGACAGATCATATCCCATGGATCGGACATGGGCTGCCAGGGCATGCCGGCCGGAATGTTTGCCTAACACCAGGTTGTTTTTAGAGATTCCCACGGTTTCCGGTTTCATGATTTCATAGGTCATGGGATTTTTCAACACCCCGTCCTGGTGAATACCGGCCTCATGAGCAAAGGCATTGGCCCCCACAATGGCCCGGTTGGGCTGGATCAGGATGCCGGTGATCATGCTTACCAGGCGGCTGGTGGGATAAATTCTTGTGGTGTCGATACCAGTGGTGTGGCTGAAAAAATTAGGTCTTGTCTTCAAAGACATCACCACTTCTTCCATGGATGTGTTGCCGGCCCTTTCCCCGATGCCGTTGACGGTTACCTCCACCTGGCGGGCCCCGTTCTGGATGGCGGCCAGGGTGTTGGCCGTGGCCAGGCCCAGATCATTGTGGCAGTGCACCGACAATATTGCCTGGTCGATGTTGGCGGTGTTTTCAATGACATATGCCACCAGTTTTCCGAATTCTTCGGGCACGGCATATCCAACGGTATCGGGCAGGTTGATGGTGGTGGCCCCGGCATCGATGACCGATTCAAAGACTGTGCACAGAAAATCCGGGTCGGACCGGGACCCGTCTTCGGCGGAAAATTCCACGTTGGACGTGAAAGACGCGGCCAGTTTCACCGATTCCACGGCCTGCTTCAGCACTTGGGCCGGTTCCATCTGCAGTTTGTATTTCATGTGCAGTTCCGAGGTGGCGATAAAGGTGTGGATCCGGGG
>CALGAJ010000164.1 GCA_937951975.1 uncultured Desulfotignum sp. | reverse complement strand
GATTGCAGCGGCTCTCATTTCCCTGGCCCTGATGCTGCTGACCCGGCGGTTGACCCGCCCTCTGAACGATCTGGTCCGGGGCGCGGACCGAATCGGAAAAGGCGACCTGGACACCCGGATACCGATCCAGTCCGGGGATGAATTCGGTCATCTGGCAAAGGAATTCAATCAAATGGCCGTCCATCTTCAGGAAACCCTGACGGCTCTGAAGTACAGCGAGCAGCATTTCCGGGCCTTGATTGAAAATGCCAGCGACATGGTCTGGATCCTGGATGCGCACGGATATATCAAATATGTCAGTCCCTCCACCCGGCGGATACTGGGATATGACCTTGAGTCCCTGATCGGAACCGACTCTTTTAAAAACCACCATCCTGAAGACCGCCAGGCGGCCCGGGACCGTTTCATGCGGCGTGTCCGGGAAACCCGGCCTCAGCCGGATTCGACCGCGGAACAGCGCTATCGTCACAGGGACGGCACCTATCTTGTCCTGGAATCCATTACCCAGAACATGCTGAATCACCCGGCTGTCCAGGGCGTGATCGTCAATTCCCGGGATATCACGGAGCGAAAACGGGTCGAGCAGGCATTGAAGCGGTCCCATCAGGAACTGGAAAACCGGGTGGCGGAACGGACAAAAAACCTGACCCTGCTCAACCAGGCACTGAACAATGAGGTGCTGGTGAGAAAACAAAAAGAGCAGGAACTCAAAAAAGCCAACCAGGCCAAAAGTGAATTTTTAACCAATATGAGTCATGAAATACGAACGCCCATCAATGCAATCATCGGGTTCAGCGAAGTGCTGTCTTCCATGGTTTCGGATTCCCAGCAGAAAAATTATCTTCAGTCCGTAATCACGGCGGGCAGACATCTGCTGGCATTGATCACCGATCTGCTGGATCTGTCCAAAATCGAGGCGGGAAAAATCGCCATCCATGCCACCCCGGTGTCCCTGCCCATCTTGTTTCAAGAAATCCATGATATGTTCAAGGTCAAACGGTCCGGAAAAGACCTGATCTTTTCCATTCATCTGGATGACAATCTTCCCAGGTATCTGTTTTTAGACGAAATGCGGCTCCGCCAGGTGCTGACCAATCTGGTGGGAAATGCATTTAAATTTACGGAAACCGGGCATATCCGCTTGTCAGTAAAAATTCTGGCCGTCCCCCCGTCCCCTGATACCGTGGACCTGATGATCCGGGTCCGGGATACCGGCATCGGTATTTCCAGGGACCAGCAGGATTTGATTTTTGAAGCTTTTGAACAAGGGCATACGGATATTGCCGGAAAATTCGGGGGTACCGGTCTGGGACTGGCCATCAGCCGGCAGCTGGTGGAATTGATGAACGGCCGCATCCAGGTTGACAGCCGGCCGGGCAAGGGCAGCTGCTTTGACATTTTTCTGCCCGGGGTCATCATCAGCCGGACCGGAAAACAGACGCAGACATCATCAGATGATGCAGCCTTGAAAATGGACCGGCCCACGCCGGAGCCGGTGCTGTCCGAGTCCCTGGTCCGGCAGGCCCTGGACCGCCACCCGGACTTGAAGCATCGAATCCTTACCGACATTTTTCCTTTGCTGCCCGGAACCCAGGAAGGGGTCAAAATGTCGGATGCCCAAACCATTGCCGATCATTTTATCGCTTTGGGCCGTCAGTTCGATCTGAGCGCGTTCACCCGGATCGGCCAGGACCTGTTCGATGATGTTCAGGCCTTTGATATGGAACATATCACTCCGGCCCTGACACAGATTTCCGTCATTTTCCAGCGGATTCAGGAAAACTGACCCCGGCTGGAATTCACCGGCCCGGAAAAATCAAAGACCTCAACCATCCGAACAGGGTATTGCCCTTGAGGGCGGCTTTTTCCGAATCCTCCAGAAACCGGGTCATCAGCGCGGTATCATGATACCGGTCTTTACGGGTAATGACGGGCTTGTCAGGATCCAGACGACGGATAATTTTAGCGGGATTGCCTGCGGCAATGACATTGGCCGGAAGATCCGAAGTCACGACACTGCCGGCACCCACAATACTGTTTTCACCGATACGGACCCCTTTGCACACAATCGCGGAATCACCGATCCACACATTTTTTTCCAGCACCACACGGTATGTTTCTTTGGGGGTCAGAGACCGGTCATAAATGCCGTGCCAGTCCGAATCCGTGATATAGGCATGGCTGGCCAGCATGCACGAGTCGCTGATGAAGATACTGTTTGCCGCGCTGATACGCACACCCGGGGAGATGAGCACATGATCCCCGATGGTGATGCCCGGGATCTCTTTCCGGTCCGACCACACCGTCAGCCGGGTTTTCTTGTCTGAACATCCCAGCAGGGTCACATGGGAACCGATACGGATGGGACCGCCGAACAGTTCGATATACCAGGGCTTGATGATAAACGGGTGCGCCCCCAGACAGGTCAGCTGGGGCACCAGATAATGGCGCACATACAGATGCTGAAGCCGGTACCAGGCCTGTTTGATATACCAGGGCCGGAAATCCTGTATCATGTCAGATCCCTTTGAAAATAAATCCCTGCCACTTGTCGTGACGGAACAGGCCGCCCCCTGAAGTCAGATCATACAGCGCATCCGCCGCCATCAGAGCCACGGCATTGGTCCAGGAGATCTTTTCCTCGGGCCAGATCACCATGTCCGGATAAGTATAACCGCACCAGAACGTCTTGTCTTCATACACCCGGTCCTGGATCCAGGAAAATACGATCCGGGCTTTTTCCCGGTTGCCCATGGCATGCAGGGTGAGTACCAGTTCACAGGTTTCCGCAATGGTCACCCAGGGCTGATCCGACACACACCGGGTGCCCTGGCCGTCAATCATGTATTTATGCCAGTATTTCTCCACCCTGGCCCGGGCCTGTTCGCCCTGGATCGCTCCGCAAAGAATCGGATAAAACCAGTACATGGAAAACCGGGATTTACTCACGTTGTAGCTGTGCAGATTTTCCCGGAGTGACCGGCCCAGACGACCCCATGCATCTTCCCAGGCCGGACGGGACCGGCCCAGGATCCGGCTGATACTCAAGGCGCATTTCAGACTCATGAAGACCGAGGAAGAACCGGCCAGCAGAGACATGGGATCAATTTTTCCTTCCGGGTTCCGGGCCCAGTAGATCTCCCCGGTGGGAACCTGGAGTCCCAGTGCATAATCAACCCCTTTTTCCATGGTGTCCCAGAACGCTTCCAGCCATGACCGGTCCCGGGTGATCAGATAGGCATGAAACAGGCCCACCGACATATAACAGGCCATGTGGGCCTGGCAGGTGCGGTCCGTGGGAACGCTGTCCACATAAGCGGAAAACCAGGATCCGTCCGGGTTCTGATGTTTTTTGAGCCAGTCCATTGCCCGTCGGGCTTCAGTGTGATGCCCGGCAATGTTCAGCCCCATCGCTGATTCCACCAGATCCCAGGGATCTGTTTTGCCGTCATCATGCCAGGGAATGTCTCCCGACGGTTTCTGGAGATTGAGTATCAAACCGGCGACTGAAGCAATATTCAGAATAGAAAATGCGTGAATCCTTGAGGGTATCCGGGGCATTGACAGGTCTCCACCTTTTATATAAAATTGTAATAAGTGACAAAATCCAACGACACAGCGTACCAGAAGTGATTTTTTTTTTCAAGATCCACCCCGTGATTGTGTCGTGAATGATAATTCATTTATATGGTTTCCACCGGACCCTGAATACCCTCAAGAATCCCGCGGTCGTATCGAAACCCTAACATTTTGAAATTGAATGTAATTATGTCACATTCTCCGGAAAATAATTTTCCTTGACAACCCGGGTGATTTTCTGTTAATCAAAAATGAATACTCATTCATAATATAACATTTGAATCACGAATACTCACCCTTTATCAGGAGGACATCATGGCAAGAAAAATCAGACAGGCCGCAGTCATCGGATCCGGGATCATGGGAGGCGGTATTGCCGCACTTCTGGCCGGTGCCGGTGTAAAGGTACTGCTTTTAGACATTGTTCCATTCGACTTGAAAGATGAAGAGAAAAACGACCCCGCGGCCCGGAACCGGATCGTCAAAGCCGGACTGGATGCGGCCCTGGCATCATCCCCCTCATTGTTTTTCAATAAAAAGGATGCCGGACTGATCGCCATCGGCAACCTGGAGGATGACATCGACAAACTGGCCGACTGCGACTGGATCGTGGAAGTGGTGGTGGAGCGGCTGGACATCAAGCGCAGCCTGTTCGAAAAAGTGGCAAAGGTCCGGAAACCCGGATCCATTGTCAGCACCAACACATCGGGCATTCCGCTCCAGGATATCACCGAAGGGTTTTCTGAAGAATTCAAGCAGCACTTCATGGGCACCCATTTTTTCAACCCGGTGCGGTACATGCACCTGCTGGAACTGATTCCGGGGGAAGAGACCCTGCCCGAGGTCCTGGATTTCATTTCAAAATTCGGCGAGAAAAACCTGGGTAAAGGCATTGTCTGGGCCAAGGATACCCCGAACTTTGTAGGCAACCGCATCGGGATCCAGGGCATCAGCGCAGCCATGCAGTTCATGCTGGAAGACGGACTCACCGTGCCCGAGGTGGATGCCATTTTCGGCCCGGCCATGGGGCGGCCCAAAACCGCCATCTTCAAGACCACGGACCTGGTGGGCCTGGACATCATGATGCATGTGGCCAAAAACTCCTATGACCTGTGCAAGGATGACGAACAGCGCGATATCATGCAGCTGCCGGATTTTGTGGAAAAAATGGCGGAGAAAAACCTGCTGGGCAACAAGACCAAAGCCGGGTTCTACAAAACCGACCTCACCCCGGAATGGAAAAAGATCCGCAAGGTACTGAACCTGAAAACCCTGGAATACGAAGATCTGGAACGGCCTTCCTTCCCCTGCCTGGATGCGGCGAAAAAAGCCGGCACCCTGACCGAAAAGATCAACATCGTACTCAAGGCGGATGACAAGGCCGGCAGATTTGCCTGGAAACTGGCAGCCAACTCCTTTCAGTATGCCGCCAACCGGATTCCGGAAATTGCCGACACCGTGGTGGAAATCGACAACGCCATGAAATGGGGCTACAACTTTGAGATGGGGCCGTTCGAACAGTGGGATGCCTATGGCGTGGCCGATGCCGTGGAACGCATGACCAAAGACGGCCAGGAGATCCCGGCCCATGTCAAAGCCATGCTGGATGCGGGAAACACCTGCTTTTACAAACTGGAAAACGGGGTCCGGTATTTCTATGATTTTGCTTCAGCCGGATACAAACCCGTGCCCGTGCCGGAATCCCTGGTGTCCATTGCCGCGGCCAAGGGCAATGACAAAACAGCCATGGAAAATGCATCCGCATCCCTGGTGGATATCGGAGACGGGGTGTTCTGCCTGGAATTCCATACCAAAATGAACGCCATCAACGAGCAGATCGTGGACTTCATTGCCCAAAGTCTGGACTATGTGGATAAAAACGGCGTGGGCATGGTCATCGGCAACGAAGCCGGCGGCATGCCCGGCGCGTTTTCCGCCGGCGCGGACTTAAGCTTTATCTCCAAACTGTGTCACGACAAAAAATATGCGGAAATCGACGCATTTCTGAAAAAAGCCCAGGACGGGATCCAGGCTTCCAGATACGCCCCGTTCCCGGTGGTGGCGGCCCCTTACGGCATGACCCTGGGCGGCGGATGTGAAACCTGCCTGGGCGCGGACCGCATCGTGGCCCATGCGGAACTGTACATGGGTCTGGTGGAGATCGGCGTGGGGCTTTTGCCCGCCGGCGGCGGCACCATGAACCTGTGGAAAAAACATGTGAACGCCCTGCCCGGTAAAACCGTGAAAGATGTGGACCTGGCCAAGATCTTTGTGGCGGCGTTCATGAAAATCGGCATGGCTGCCGTGTCCATGTCTGCGGCCCAGGCTGTGGGCAACGGATTTCTGGGACAGGCGGACCGCATCGTGTTCAACCGGGACACCCTGGTGGGCGAAGCCAAAAAAGAGGTCCTGAGAATGGTGGACGACGGATATGCCCCGCCCATGAAACAACCCTTGAAAGTGTTCGGCGATGCCGGCCAGGGCATGGTGAACGCGGAGATCTTCAACATGCGCAACGGCAATTTCATGAGCGATCATGATGCGTTCCTGGCCAAACGGATCGCCTATGTCATGAGCGGCGGTGATGTCAATGTGGGCTCCGAGGTCAGTGAAGACACCATCCTGAAACTGGAAAGAGACGCGTTCGTGGATTTCTGCAAAGAGGAAAAAACCGTCGCCCGGATCGACCACATGCTCAAAACCGGCAAACCGCTCAGAAACTAGAAGGAGGGAATACCAATGAAAGACGCATATATTGTCCAATCGGTCCGGACCCCGGGCTGCAAGCAGAAACGTGGCCAGTTCAACCAGACCCGGCCCGAAGAACTCATCACCTTTATCATGAAGCAGGCCGTGGAAAAAACCCCGAACCTGTCCCCGGAGCACCTGGATGACGTGATGCTGGGCTGCGCGTTCCCGGAAGCGGAACAGGGCCTGAACCTGGGCCGCATCGCCGTGAAAATGGCCGGATTTCCCGACAAGGTATCCGGTGCCACGGTGAACCGGTTCTGCGCCTCCGGCCTGGAAGCCATTGCCCAGGCCTCCATGCGGGTCCAGATGGGATGGTCCGACATCACCATGGGCGCGGGCGTGGAATCCATGACCTATGTGCCCATGGGCGGCAACGTGCCCCGGCCCCATCCGGAATTTTCCCGGACTTATCCGGAGATGTACGTGTCCATGGGCATCACCGCGGAAAACGTGGCGGAACGATACAACATCTCCCGGCAGGATCAGGACGTTTTTGCCGCCGCCTCCCAGGCCAAGGCAGCCAAGGCCCGGGACAACGGCCTGTTCACGGAAATCGTTCCCACCCCGGCCGTCAAATACGTGAAACAGGCCGACGGCACCTATAAAAAAGAAACCTTCATCGTCAAACATGATGACGGCATCCGGGAATCCTCGCCCGAAGGACTGGGCAAGCTGCGCACCGTGTTCAAGGCCAACGGCACGGTCACGGCGGGCAATTCCTCCCAGACCACGGACGGGGCCGCCGCCACCATCATCGCATCCAGGGAAAAATGCGATGAACTGGGCCTGACCCCCATGGCCCGGCTGGTATCCTATGCCACGGTGGGGTGCAAATCCGATGAAATGGGCGTGGGACCCAGATACGCCATCCCCAGGGTCCTGGAACAGGCCGGCCTGACCATTGACGACATCGACATATATGAAATCAATGAAGCGTTTGCCTCCCAGGCCCTGTACTGCATCCGGGAACTGGATCTGGAAAAATACATGGACAGGATCAACATCCACGGCGGCGCCATCGCCCTGGGCCATCCCCTGGGCTGCACCGGTGCCAAGCTCACCGCCACCTGCCTGGCCAACCTGAAGGAAGTCAGCGGCAAATACGGCATCGTGTCCATGTGCATCGGCGGCGGCATGGGCGCAGCCGCCATATTTGAGCGCCTATGATGCTTGATATTTAGACAGTAGGATCAGCGATTACCGGCCGGGGTTCCAGGGATCTGGAACCCCGGCTGTTTTTTTTTGCATGTGGGCGGAAAAAAACAACTGCCCGGCCGGACGCACCTGTCACCAGTCAATGGGGAAATAATCCTTTAAAAATTTACCGCACCAGTGGTGTCCCGTGAGGATCCCGTGGAAAAAAGGGTCGCAGATCCTGGCTGCCCCGTCCACAATATCCAGCGGGGGCTGAAAATCATGATCGGTCTGTTTTTGCTTTGCCAGGACCGCCGGATCCTCGTCCGTTACCCAGCCCGTATCCACGGCATTCATGTAAATGCCGTACCTGGCCAGGTCACTGGCCGCCGTATGGGTGAGCATGTTCAAAGCGGCTTTGGCCATGTTGGTATGGGGATGGCGGCTGCCCTTTTTAAACCGCAGGAACTTGCCCTCCATGGCCGAGACATTCACAATATGTTTCTGTCCTGTGTTATCCCGCTTCATCAGCGCTGTCAGGCGGTTACACAGCACAAAGGGAGCCACGGAGTTGACCAGCTGGATCTCCAGCATCTCAGACGTCTGAATTTCTCCCAGCCGCAGCCGCCAGGAGTTGGTCTTGCGCAGATCCATCTGCTGGCGGTCTGCATCCAGTTCGCCTGCAGGGAACACCTCGGGCACATCCAGGGAATAGTCATAGGCGTAGGGAATCTGGGACAATTGTGCCGGCATGCGCAGCCCTGCACCCGGTGCCGATCCATTCCAGGTCACCGGCAGGGCCTTTTTCTCCCCGATATTTTCCGACCGGCCGAACTCCAGCCGGGAGATACATTGCTCATACTGTTCTAAAAGCATCTGGGCTTTCTCAGGCAGCAGTTCCGTATCCCCGGTCTCAGTCTCCATGAGATGGGCATAAAATCCAGGTGGCCGCCGGACGGTCTGGGCCGCATTATTGATCAGGATATCCAGCCGCTGGTACGTATCCCTGATATAATCACAGAACAGCTCCACACTCGGGGTATGCCTCAGATCCAGACCGTAAATCCGGAGCCGGTGCCCCCAGTCGGAAAAATCCTTTTCCTTTGAAAACCGGAGGGCGGAATCCCTGGGAAACCGGGTCGTGGCAATCACCGTTGCCCCGGCCCTGAGCATCATCAGGGTGGCCTGATATCCGATTTTAAGACGGGATCCCGTGATCAATGCCACCTGACCTTTCAGGGATGCGGTCTGAAAGCGTTTCTGATAGTTGAATTCCGCGCATTCCGGGCACAGGGCATCGTAAAAGTGATGGATCTGTTTAAATGCTGCCTTGCACACATAGCAGTTCCGGGGGGATTCCAGCGTCTGCCCGGTCTCTTCCGTCACCGGAACCGGGCCTGAAATCTTCAGCGGCGCGGTAAACACGCTGGCTTCCCTGGCTTTCCGGATACCGGTGGCAGCCCTGAGCCGCTTTTCCTTTTCAACAATCGCCCGGCGCTTCAGCTGTTTTTTATCTTTTTTGCGCTTTCGTATCTCTTCCGAACCGGGCCGGGCAATTCTCCCGGCCGCAGAAACCAGGGCAATTCGGTCATTCTCTGATAATTTTGCCAGAAGTTCCGACCGCTCCACAATCTGCTCCAGCACCGGTATGCAGTGCCGTATGGCCGTCAGCGTGTTCTGATCCTCATCAATTTCAATGGATCCCACTTTAAGTCCGTCCTGTTTATCTATCATCGATATCTGCCGTCAGGGTTGTCAAAAAAAAACATCCGCCCGGATTTAAAAAGATGAAATTATTATGTATTTTTGCGGGTTTGTCAAACAGGATCGGCCAGACAAAAACATACATGCGGCCGGGGAAACAATCCGGTCTTGACACCCGGTCCATACTTGCTTAATCTGGTTTATGTCATGAATGACAAAAAGAAAATACTCATCACCCGGAAATACCCGGCCACGGGCCCCATCCACCACGAACCCGACCTGATCGAGGCATTGAACCAAAAGCAGATCCGGTGGGCCGGCCTGGATGTTACGGACCCGGAACCCATGGCACCGGACAATCCCCTGCTGGCCATGGAAAATGTCTGTGTCCTGCCCCATGTGGGCTCCGGCACCATGGAAGCCCGGGATCAAATGTCGGTTCTGGCGGCTCAGAACCTCATTGAATTCTACAAAACCGGCCGGGTGCCGCACATTGTCAATCCCGAGGTACTGGCATGAAAGTCATCAAAATCGGCGGCGGGTGTCTCAAGGACGGGCCGTCTGCAAACATCATACTGGATCTGGCGGCGACCCGGGGGAAGGGAAACATCTTTGTGGTGTCCGCGTTTTACGGGGTTACCAACGCCCTGATTTCCGGCATTGAGGCCGCACTGGCATCTGAAGACTCCATAGAAGCGGTCATTCAGGACTTGAGAAGCCGCCATCATACCATTATCGACTGCCTGGTGGATTCTGCCGAAGCAAAAGAACAGGTCCTTCAAACACTCGAGGACCTGCTGGGCAAACTGGAACGGTACTATTTCGGCATCAGCTTCACCCGGGAGGCCACGCCCAGGATGCGGGACATGATCGCCGTGTCCGGGGAACGGATCTCCGCCATGATCCTGGCGGGGGCCATGACCTCCCGGGGCATCGACAGCGGGGTGGCCCTGCCGGAAGAAGCCGGCATCATCACGGACGGCAAATTCATGGATGCCACGGCCCTGATGGCCCCCACCCGGGAGAACCTGTCCCTGCGCCTGGGAAGGCAGGTCACGGAAAACAAAATTTTGTTCGTTCCCGGATTTTACGGCATCAGCAAGACCGGGGAGATCACCACCTTCGGCAGGGGCGGGTCCGACTATTCCGCCGCCGTGGTCGCTGCCGGCGTCAGGGCCGACATTCTGGAAATCTGGAAAGACACCCCGGGATTCATGACCGCGGACCCGGACAATATCCCCGAGTGCCGCCTGATCCCGGAACTGACCTATGAAGAAGCCGCGGAACTGGCCTATACCGGGGCCGGGATCCTGCACCCCCGCACCGTGGAGCCGGTGCGCCAGGCCGACATCGATATCGCGGTCAAAAACACCTATGATCCCGATGCCCGGGGCAGCCGGATCACCCGCCAGGCCAAAGAGGCGGCCACCATTATCAAAAGCGTTTCCTACACAAAGGATATCGCTATCTTAAAAATCCACGCCTCAGGCGTCGGGGCCCGGCAGGGCATTCTTTCTCTGATCACGGGGACTGTTTCCGGCAGCGGCATCAATATCAAATCCGTGGTAACCTCCCAGACCTGTATCAGCCTGCTCGTGTCCAAAAATGACGCCCAAACCGCCCATGCCTGCATCCGGGCCATTCATCCCCGGCCGTTCCGGGAATCAGCGTGCAGAACCCGGGTAGCCCTGGTCAGCATCGTGGGAGAGGGCCTTCACTTGAGCCGGGGCATTGCGGCCCGATGCTTTACCGCCGTTTCCCGGGCCGATGTCAACATCGAGATGATCTCTTTCGGGGCCTCGGATGCAGCCATGTATTTTCTGGTGCACGAAGACAGTCTGGATACCACCATTCAGGCACTGCACGACACCTTTTTCAATTCTTCGCCGCCACCCCAATGAACGGTCTTGTCCTCTGACCCGGCAAAAAGTATCTTTTTCAGATATTGATATGGCTCCCGGCTGTTTGGGCCACCTGTTCCGGCAATTTTTTTCTCATACCACAAGGTGGTATTTTTCTATTCCATGGTTATATTGTTGAATGTAAAGCCGATACTGACCGGATTGTTCGCCCCGGGATCCGGGGGATCCGGAAAGTGGGCTTCACAAAGAACCAACCCTGCGGATCTTTGATCCCGGACGGTCCGCATAAGAACAGCTCTCCGGAATCGTTTCCGCATGACGGGAAAGGATGCAGGAGAGCAGGAGGAAGACCCATGGAAGACAAACATAAATCCGAAAAAAAAGAGACATCAGGCACCGAGAGAAAAGATTCCCGCGACCGCTCCCTGACGGACGAATGCGGGTGCTTTGCCATCGTCGATGCCTGTGGATGCCGGGTCGTTGATCCCTGCGGCTGTTACTCCAGCTGCTATTGCTGCTGATCCGGAACAGTGCCCGGCAAGTCCATTAACCAGGCGGCCGGGACAAGATGAACAAACCGACAGGAGCCGGCTTTCGGGTCAGCTCCTGTTTTTTTCGGGTCAGGCTCCGGCCTAACCGGCTTTGGAAATCATTGTACCGGTTTTCAGCATGGTTTTCAGGTACTGTCCGGTGTGGCTGCCCGGGATATCCGCCACCTTCTCCGGTGTGCCCTGGGCCACGATTTCGCCGCCGCCGGCCCCGCCTTCCGGCCCAAGGTCCATGACCCAGTCCGCCGTCTTGATCACATCCAGGTTGTGCTCGATGATGATCACGGTGTTGCCGGCGGAGACCAGGCGCTGCAACACGTCCAGCAGCAGTTTCACATCCCTGAAATGCAGGCCCGTGGTGGGTTCGTCCAGGATATACAACGTGTCTCCGGTGTTGCGCCGGGCCAGTTCCCGGGCCAGCTTGATGCGCTGGGCCTCCCCGCCGGACAGGGTGGTGGCGGCCTGCCCCAGCTTGATATAGGACAGCCCCACGTCCATGAGCGTATCCAGGATCTGGGTGATTTTGGGATGGGCCTCGAACAGGTCCCGGGCCTGATGCACGGACAGGTCCAGCACATCGGCAATGGAATGGTCCCGGTATTTGATCTCCAGGGTGGCCTTGTTGAACCGAAGACCATGACACACCTCGCAGGGCACGAACACATCCGCCAGAAAATGCATCTCCACCTTGATATATCCGTCCCCCTGGCAGGCTTCGCACCGGCCGCCCTTGACATTAAAGGAATACCGCCCTTTTTTGTATCCCCGGGCTTTGGATTCCGGCAGCCGGGCAAACAGGTCCCTGATGGGATCGAACACCTTGGTGTAGGTGGCCGGGTTGCTTCTCGGGGTCCGGCCGATGGGATTCTGGTCGATGTTGATCACCTTGTCCACATGGGCCAGCCCCTGAATGGCTTCATGCCGGCCCACGCTCATCTGGGAGCCGTGCAGGTTCACGGCCAGGGCCGGGTACAGGATCTGGTTGACCAGGGTGGACTTGCCGGCCCCGGACACCCCGGTCACGGCAATGAGCAGACCTAAAGGGAACCGGGCCGTCACATCCTTGAGATTGTTTTCACCGGCCTTGACAATGGTCACCCATTTTTTGGCATCCGGGGACCGGCGCTGATCCGGCACGGCAATGGATTCCTTTCCGGACAGAAACCGCCCGGTGATGGAAGCCGGGTTGGCCCTGATGTCGGCCGGGGTGCCCTGGGCCACGATCCGGCCGCCCAGATGCCCGGCCCCGGGACCGATATCCACGATCCAGTCGCAGTCTTCCATGGTTTCCTGGTCATGCTCCACCACGATCAGGGTGTTGCCGATATCCCGCAGGTGCTGAAGGGTGTTGAGCAGCTTGATGTTGTCCCGCTGGTGCAGTCCGATGCTGGGTTCATCCAGGATATACAGGACCCCGGTGAGTTCCGATCCCACCTGGGATGCCAGGCGGATCCGCTGGGATTCCCCGCCGGACAGGGTGGGACCGCTGCGGTCCAGGGACAGGTAGTCCAGGCCCACATTTCTCAGAAACCCCAGCCGGTCTCCGATCTCCTTGAGCAGTTCCGCTGCGATGAGCTGCCGGCTGCCGGACAGATCCAGGGACGACACGAATTCATGGGCCTGTTTCACCGTCATTTCCGTGACATCGATGATGGACTTTCCCTGGATCTTCACATGAAGCACCTCGTCTCTCAGGCGTTTTCCATGACAGGCCTTGCAGGTGGCGGCGGTCATGAATTTTGTGTAGTATTTTTTCTGGTTTTCAGACTGGGTGTTCTTGTACCGCCGCATCAGGGTGTTGAGCAGCCCTTCGTGGGTTCGGGTGAAAGCCGCCTGAATGTTGTCCGACTGCCAGTTCACCTTCATTTTTTTGGTGCCGGAACCGTAAAGCAGCAGGTCTTTCTGGGATTTGGGCAGATCCTTCCAGGGCCGGTCAAAATCGATCTCCCACTGCGCTTCCATGGCGGTGAGCTGACCCATGCCCCAGGAGTTGTCATTGGGATACCGGGGATTTTTGATAAAATAATTTTTCCAGGGGATCACGGCCCCTTCCCGGATGCTCAGGGTCCTGTCCGGCACGACTTTATCCGGGTCCATGGACAGCAGGGTCCCGATGCCATTGCATTCCGGACACATGCCCTGGGGCGCGTTGAACGAAAAAATCTGGGGGATGAGCTCGGGATAGGCAATGCCGCAGCAGGACCGGGCCTCGCTCATCCGGATGTCTTCTTTGCCCAGGATGTGCACGATGATCTGGCCGTTTCCCAGTTTCAGGGCGGTTTCCACGGAATCGGTGACCCGCTTGTCAAACCCGGCATCCGGCTTGACCTTCAGCCGGTCCACCACCACATCGATGGAATGTTTCTTGTTTTTTGCCAGGGTCTGGACATTTTCCAGGTCCTGGACCACCCCGTCCACCCGGACCCGGGCATATCCCTGTTTTTTCAATGTGACCAGGTGTTCTTTATGCTCCCCTTTCCGGTTCTCCACCACCGGGGCCAGGATCAGAATTTTCGATCCTTCCGGCAATGCCATGATCTGGGACACCATGCCCTGGGCATGCCCCCGTCCCACTTCATGGCCGCAGCCGATGCAGTACTGGGTGCCCACCCGGGCGAACAATACCCGCAGATAATCATAGATCTCGGTAATGGTGCCCACCGTGGAACGGGGATTTTTGCTGGCCGCCTTCTGCTCGATGGCAATGGTGGGGGACAGCCCCCGGATGGTGTCGTATCTCGGTTTTTCCATCTGACCGATGAACTGCCTCGCATACGCGGACAACGATTCCACGTACCGGCGCTGGCCTTCGGCAAATATCGTGTCAAACGCCAGGCTGGACTTGCCCGACCCGGATACGCCCGTGAACACCACCAGCTGTTTTTTGGGAATTTCCACATCGATGTTCTTGAGGTTGTGCTCCCGTGCCCCTTTCACAATGATCCGGTCCAGCTCCATGGCGGAAGCCGGGACAGACCCGGTTGTTTCCGGAGTCGCTTTCAGTTTGTTACCCATATATGTTTGATCCTCACTGGCTTTTGTGTGTAAACATGCAAACCATAAGCACCCCCCGCACAAAAGTAAAGCCGGCGGATTTATCAATGCTGATTTTTAACCTGCCTGAATCGATACCCCAAAGCCGGCCCTTGCCATGAAGCCATAAATGGTTTATTTTCAAATAAATTTCAAATGATACAAACATATGGAGTTGTCATGACCATTGAAACATATCACTTTGAGACCGGTATGTACCGGCCCCCCAGCGAAGGGGGCAGTGCTTCGCTGCTGGTGCGGTTCACCCGGAACTGCCCCTGGAACCACTGTGCCTTCTGCAGCATGTATAAAACCGAAAAATTTTCTTTGCGGCCCGTGGACGAAATCAAGGCGGACATCGATGCCATGGCCGCGCTGGCGGAAAAAATGCAAACCCTGTCCGAAGCGGCCGGCGGTCCGGCCGGTGTCGTCACCCGGGACGGGGTCCTGGCGCTGCTGAACAAGGAACCGGCCCTGGAACAGCATCCGGGTCTGGCCATGCTGGTACACTGGCTCATGGCCGGGGCAACGACCGCGTTCATCCAGGATGCCAACAGCCTGATCATGAAGACCCCGGACCTGGTGGCGGCTTTGATCCATCTGAAATCCACGTTTCCCCGGATCCGGCGCATCACCACCTATGCCCGGGCAAAATCCGTGGCCCAGAAATCGGTCCAGGACCTGGAAGCCATCCGAAAGGCCGGGCTGGACCGGCTTCACCTGGGACTGGAAACCGGGGATGATGACCTGCTGAAGTTCATTAAAAAAGGCGTGACCTCGGACGGCCAGATCAAGGGGGGCCGGAAAGCCGTGGCCGCCGGATTTCAGGTGTCGGAATACTGGATGCCCGGCCTGGGGGGAAAGGAAAAATCCCTGGACCATGCCAGAAACACGGCCCGGGTCCTCAACGCCATCGATCCCCATTATATCCGGTCCCGGCCCTTCCGGGCCATTCCCGGCACTCCGCTTCACCAGATGGTCAAAGACGGGAAAGTCACACTCCTGTCCGCCAATGAACAGCTGGCAGAACTCCAGGTAATGATCCGGGATCTGGATGTGACCGGCAAGGTCTGCTTTGATCATGCCATGAATCACTGGCAGCGGCCCGGCGGGGGTCTGCTGCTGTCCCATGATTATGAGGGATACCAGTTTCCCGAAGAAAAACCCAAATTGCTGGCCCTGATCGCACAGGGTCTGGAATTTGATCAACCCGCCCCCAGCCTGCGTCACTTTTAAAGGAATGACTGATGGAAAAACACACCCGTTACCGCCTGGCCTATTCCAGCTGCCCCAATGACACATTTATCTTCAAAGCCATTGCCGGACGGTTGATCGACCTGGAAAAACGGGACTTTCAGATCTGCATGGAGGATGTGGAAGCATTGAACCAGGCCGCCGTGCAGCGGATCCATGACATCACCAAACTGTCCTTTGCGGCCCTGGGAAACCTGCTGGACCGGTATGCCCTGCTGCGAAGCGGCGCAGCCCTGGGCAGGGGATGCGGCCCCCTGGTGGTATCCCGGCCCGGCCGTTTTCTGGCAGATGCGGCCGGAACCAAGCCGACCGTGGCAATTCCGGGCCTGGGAACCACGGCATATCATCTGTTCCGGTTTTTCATGGCAGACCGGTTTCCGGAAGTTGATTTCACTGTCCAGCCCATGTCCTTTGAAAAAATCATGCCCGCAGTGGCGGACAATTCCGTTGACTTCGGCCTGATCATCCATGAAGGCCGGTTCGTTTACCCGTCCCTGGGACTGGAACGGATCGCGGATCTGGGTCAGTGGTGGGAAGACAAGACCGAACTGCCGATTCCGTTGGGATGTATTGCCGTGCGCCGGGACATGGACCCGGACACCGCCTGCGGCATCCAGGCCCTGATCCGCAAAAGCATCGACCATGCCTTTGCCCACCCGGACCTGGGGGCGGAATATATCCGCCGGCATGCCCAGGAAATGGATGACACCGTGATCCGACAGCATATTGACCTGTATGTCAATGATTTTTCAAAAGACCTGGGAGAGACCGGGGAACAGGCGGTAACCGCCTTTTTTGCCTATGCCCGGAAAACCGGAATGATCCCGGAAACCGATCTGCCTCTGTTTGTCTGCTGAAAGGCGCTTTTTTGATCCATGCCCCGATCTGTTCTTATACCGGACCGATTCTGCCGCAAGGTAATCCAGACCCTGGCCGCCCATGAGATGGTACAGCCGAAAGATGCCGTGCTTGTGGCTGTTTCCGGGGGACCGGATTCCATGGCCCTGGCCCGGGCACTGACCCATGTGGCGCCTGAACTTGAACTCCGGATCGGCCTGGCCCATCTCAACCATGGTCTTCGGGGTCCGGACGCTGACCGGGACCAGGCATTTGTTCAGCAGTTTGCCGAGGTCCACGGACTGCCCTGTTTCAGTGAAACCCGGGACATCAAGCGCCTGGCCCGTGAGAAAGGGGACTCTTTGGAAGAAACCGGACGGAACGCGAGATATGATTTTTTTTTCCGCACCGCCGCCGACTATGGATACACCCGCATCGCCACCGGCCATACCCGAGACGACAATGCGGAACAGGTGCTCATGGCCCTGGTGCGGGGCAGCGGATCAAAAGGGCTGTCAGGCATACCGGCAAAAAGAAATGCCATGATCATCCGCCCGCTGATCGACCGGTCCCGGCAGGAGATCATCGATTTCCTGGAGGCGCTGAACCAGGCTTATATCACGGATGATTCCAACCTGGACCCGGTTTTTTTAAGAAACCGGGTCCGGAACCACCTGATTCCTTTGCTGGAAAAAGACTATAATCCCAACATCAGGCAGGGACTTCACCGGCTCAGCCGGATTTTAGGAGAAGAAGCCCGTTTTCTGGAAGACCATACCTGCCGGGCCTTTGACCTTTGCATAAAAAACAAGGGGCCGGATGCGGTGTTTCTGTCCATCCCCGACCTGGCGGTGCTTCATCCGGCCCTGATCTCCCGGGTGCTCCGGCATGCCGTCCGTCATGTCAAGACCAATCTGCGCCGGATCACCCATGATCATATTACCGCCATCCGGGACCTGGCAGCCGGGGCAGCATCGGGCAAACACCTGGATCTGCCGGACCGGATACGGGTGTACAAAACCCGGGACCGGCTCTGCATCAAAAAAGAAACCCTGCCTTTGCGGCAGCTGGGCCGGATGCACAAGTCATCAACACGCACACCCCCAAAGAGGTAACCACCGCAATACCCGAAACTTTTTCTTGTATATTCACAAATTATGTTTATATATACTAAAGTTTTAATATATGGTTTTAAAGATGACAAAAGAGAGGATGAACATTGAATCAATTTTATAAAA
>CALGAJ010000163.1 GCA_937951975.1 uncultured Desulfotignum sp. | reverse complement strand
CCCGCTATCTCGAGCGCCTGATTCAGCACATGGAAGGGGCGGATCTGATCTGAGCATCTCATTCCCACCCCGGTTCTTCAAACTGTTCATCTGGCTGTTCTGGCAGTGTACACAGAATTTTCAGCCATGCCGCCGGTGAACGGATTTTTGAAACAGACGGTGTGGGTGCGGACTTCCGGAAACACGGTTTCCAGCAGGTCTGTGAACGATTTTTCCGGGGGATCGTCGGACCACAGGGCGAAAACCCCGCCGGGATTCAGGTGTCCGGCCAGTTCATTCAACCCGTCGGGCGTGTAAAACCGGGCATTGGTCCGGTGCAGGACCCGGTTGGGGGTGTGGTCGATGTCCAGAAGGATGATGTCCACCTTTTTTCCGGGAAAGTCCGGATCAAATCCCTGTTGGACATCCCGGCTCCGGGCGAAAAAATCGTCATGGACTATCCGGCAGCGGGGATCGTTGCACAGCTGGTTTCCCAGGGGAACCAGGCCGTTTTGGTGCCAGAGGATCACCGGAGCCAGATACTCCACCACCACCAGGGATGTGACCCGGGGATCTGACAGTGCCGAGGCCGCCGTATACCCCAGCCCCAGGCCCCCCACCACTAAAGACAGGTCCGGTTCTGTCACCATGGCCAGGCTGATCTCCGCCATTTTGGTTTCCGCTTCATGGAACAGGCTGGACATCAGAAAATCATCCCCCAGCCTGACTTCGTAAATCTCTTTACCGCCCAGCTGCAGCAGGCGCCGCCGCCTCAGAGCCAGTTCTCCCAGAAGGGTCTGCTGACAATCCAGTTCTTCAAACAGGGGGGTCATGAAGGATGAATCAGTTCAGCCAGTTCCACGGCCCTGTCCAGCAGAGCCCGGGCTGATTTCAGGCCGTCGGTGTCTTCCTGGATCCCCACCCGGACTTCCGGATCAAAGACACCGGCACCATGCCGGCTGGCCAGGGCGGAAGCGCCCAAGGGGCTGATACACGAATGGATGGTGGCCGGGATCATGTCCAGGGTGACAAATGCCTGGATGTGGGACAGGTGGGTGGTTTCCATGCCGCCATGGCGCAGCCAGGCCACTGCTGCGCTCATGCCGATCTTGTTTCTGAGTTTGCCGCCCGCTTCCTTCCCGAATATAAAGACCCGCAGCCGGTCGATGAAGGTGGACATCCGTCCGCTGGTACGCATGAAATATACCGGACTGGCAAAAACGATGATATCCGCTGTTTCCAGTTTTTCAAAAAGGCCCTGGGCATCGTCCTCAATGGCACAGTACCGGCCCGGCTTCTGTTTGGCCAGGCAGAAGTTGCAGTGGGTGCAGTGCTGGATGTCATATCCGGCCAGGTGGATGGTTTCGGTGTCAAGGCCTTTTTCCTGGGCCAGGGCCATGATGTGTGTCAGAAAGGTGTCCAGGTTCCCCGCTTTGACGGGGCTGCCCGAAATTCCCACAATGCGCATGGCCGTTCCTCCTTATGTTAACCGTTTTTCAGCAGACAAACACTGTCTGCCGGAAACATAGCACAATCGTCACAGGATGGGAAACCCCAATTGTGTGCCGCCGGAAAAATGACCCCTTGATCTGATGCGGTATGTGTTTTATTAAATGAGGTGAACCAAAAAAACAATTCGATAAAAAGGAACGCATATGACCGATTTATTTGACACCACACAGATCAACGGCATGACACTGGCCAACCGGTTTGTCCGGTCCGCCACCTGGGAGGGAATGGCTGCCGATGACGGGGCCGTGACCCCCCGGCTGACAGAAACGGTGACCAAGCTGGCAGAAGGCGGGGTGGGCCTGATCATTTCAGGCCATGCCTATGTGGCGCCCGAAGGCCAGGCCGGTCCAAAGCAGATGGGGATATACAAAGATGAGCTGATCCCGGTTCTCAGATCCATGACCGACGCCGTGCACCGGGCCGGTGGAAAAATGGTGGCCCAGCTGGCCCATGCCGGCACGTTTGCCGCTGAAACCCTGACGCAGACCCCGCCCCGGGCCGTGTCCGTGTTTGACGGGCTGGCAAAGACACCCCGGCATGAACTCACCTCCGAAGATATCCAGCACCTGGTCACGGCCTATGTGCAGGCGGCTGAACGGGCAAAGGCGGCCGGATTTGACGGAGTCCAGGTCCATGCGGCCCATGGGTACCTGTTCAGCCAGTTTCTGTCTCCGGCGTATAACCGGCGGCAGGATGCATACGGCGGTCCGGTGGAAAACCGCAGCCGGGCCCTTTGCGAGACAGTGGCGGCCGTGCGGCGGGCGGTGGGGCCGGATTTCCCCGTGCTGGTGAAAATCAATGCCTGGGATGATGTGGACAGCGGCCTGACCTTGGATGATTCTGTCGAGACGGCCAAATTTCTTGTGGAGGCCGGTATCGATGCCATTGAGGTGTCCGGCGGATTTCTGACCAGCAAAACTCGTTCCCCCAGCCGGCTGGGCATCAACAGCCCGGAAAAGGAAGCCTGTTTCCAGGCCGGGGCTGCGGCATTTAAACAGGCCCTGGACATTCCCGTGATCCTGGTGGGCGGGATCCGGTCCCTGGACAAGGCCCGGGAACTGGTCGCCGGAGGGGTTGCCGATTATATTTCCCTGTGCCGGCCTTTAATCCGGGAACCCGGTCTGATCAACCGGTGGCGCAGCGGGGATACCCGTCCGGCATTGTGCAATTCGGACAACCTGTGCTTCCGCCCGGCCTTCAAGGGGGAGGGCATCTATTGTGTGACCGAACAGCGCGAACAAGCAGAATAGGGAGTTTTGGATGCAGGTGGACCTGAACAAGCTGAAAACCTTTTACACCCTGGCAAAAGCGGAAAGTTACACCGGGTGTGCCCAGCGCCTGTGCCTGACCCAGTCCGCCGTCAGCCATGCCATCCGGAAACTGGAAGCGGATCTGGGGTATGACCTGGTGGACCGGGCCGGCAGAAAGTTCCGCCTCACCCGGGAAGGAGAATTCCTGTTCCAGCAGTGCACCGGGATTTTTGACCGGATCGATGACACCCTGGACCGCCTGGCCACCGGCAGGGGGCACCGGATCTCCCTTACCTTAGGGGCACCGGCGGAGTTCGGATCTTCAGTGCTCATCAAGGGCATGGCGCCTTTTCTGACCCGCCACCCTCATGTTCATGTGGATTTTTTTCTGGACCCGCATCTGCTGGAACCGCTGCTGTCGGATGATCTGGACATTATTGTGGATTGTGTTCCCCATGTGCATGAAAGCCTGGTGTGCGTGCCCCTGATGCGGGAGGAGTATGTGGTGATCGCCAGCCCGTCGTATGTGGCGGATCACCGGATTCAGACCATTGCCGATCTGTCCCGGTGCCGCCTGCTGTCTTTTGACAAGGACCTGCTCTGGTGGAAGAATTTCATCAATGCCCTGGCCGGGCAGGCGGATTTCGGGTGTGACGCCGTGATCCGGATTTCCAGTGTCCGGGGGATCATCAACGCGGCCCTGGCATCCATGGGGGTGGGGTTCGTGCCCCGGTACAC
>CALGAJ010000162.1 GCA_937951975.1 uncultured Desulfotignum sp. | reverse complement strand
CCGATGTTTTTGATGGTGCCGCCGAATCCGCTCAGTTCATGACCTTTGAAATGGGCCACGGAGACCAGTGCCCCTGCCTGCATGATTTCGGACCCGATATATACCTGTTCGCAGTTTTTCAGTTTTACCGGCACCGGAGTTTCACTTTTTCCCAGCAGGCCGTCGGCAATGATGATGGGCGCGCTGTCCATGGATGAATAGGAAAAACCGTTCTCAACGGCGGTTTTGATATGGGACACGGCATTGGACCGGGTGCCGACGTACAGGGTGTTGGCATCGGTCAGAAACGGCTGTGCACCGGTCGTTCGAATGGTTTCGATGATTTGGCGGATAAAGACCGGCCGGATATAGGCGGTATTGCCCTGTTCACCGAAATGAAGCTTGACCGCGGTATGATCATTTTTGCTCAATATGTTTTTTATCCCGGCTTTTTTTAAGAGCCGGCCCAGTTTTCCGGGCAGGTTTTCCCGGGATGTGGCAGTCAGATCCATGAAAAAAACGTCTGCAGGCATATAATCCTCCTTGAATTTATTTTTTATATTGTCATACGCAATTTTGCAGGAAAACTCAATCCGGGATTTTTTTGTTCAGCCAGACCCATCCCAGAACCGGGCCGGGTGTCAGACAGAGAAATGCCGTGGCGATCCCCCAGTGCCGGATCCAGAACGTCACCAGTTCAATGGAAAAAATGGTGATGATAAATCCGATGCAATTGACCAGTGTCAGTGCGGATCCCACATATCCGGCCGGGGCAAACCGGGTGTTTAACGAAGAAAACTGGGGAGAATCCGCCACCACGGCCATACCCCATAACAAAATGATGCCCAGGGCCAGTGCCCGGGGCACATATAAAAAGGCCGGGGACATCAGGCAGCACAGCGCGGATATGATCAGGGCGGTTCCGGCCACGCCCCGGCTGCCCCATTTCAGGGAAAGCATGCCTCCGGCCGCACATCCGATAAAGCCGGCCCCGAAAAAAATAAACGCCCACATGTCCGCCTGATCTGGAATTATGACAAAAAACAGCATCGGTATGGTTGCCCAGACCGCGTACAGCTCCCACATATGGCCGAAATATCCCAAAGCCGACGCTTTAAAGTAAGGGTTTACAAACAGATAACGGAGTACTTTGGGATCAAACGGGGAGCCTTTGGGCAGAAACGGTCCGTCCCCCACAAAAAGAACCTGAATCAGTCCACCGGCCAGGCATGACAAACTGGTTATCCACAGAATCATTCCCGGGTCCCCCTGCCAGTGAACCGCTTTGATCAGATAGGGAAACCCGGACGCCAGAACCAGGGCCCCCACCAGAAACCCCAGGGCCCGTCCCAGGGTGTCGGGATACCAGGACGCGGCGATTTTCATGCCCACCGGATAGATGCCGGCCAGAGAGATGCCGCATAAAAACCGGGATGCCAGCAGAATTCCCCGGGAAGGGGGAAGCAGGGCGCCTCCCAGGTTGAACACGGCGCCTGCCAGTGCACAGGCGAAAAAAACCATGACCGGAGGAAATCGATCCGACAGATTCAGGAATGCAAAGCTTAAGGTGCCGGCAATAAATCCCGCCTGGACGGCAGACAGTAAAAACTGCTGGTCAAAAAACGCGGCATTGGCGGCAAACCAGATGGAACCGGACAGAAACTGGGCCAGAATAATCAGCAAAAGTCGCATGGATCGGTTATATCTCTTTTCAATCCATGGTCTGGAGGAGTCGGAACAAGGTTTTTTTCGCCAGGATATCTCCGGAGACAATCCCCAGCACCCGGTCGTGTTTTACAATGGGCATGGCGGATATTTCATGGTTTTCCAGCATTCTTACACAGTCCAGGATCGGTGTGTCCGGTCCGGTGAAGATCACGTCCGCTGTCATGACCCGGGTTAAGGGCGTGTCCATGGGCAGATGAGAGGCCATGGCCCGGGTGATATCCCAGTTGGTGACAATCCCGATGAGTTTGTCTGTTTCAGACACCACATTGACAATGGATACCCGGGATTTGACCAGTAGTCTGGCCGCATCCGCAATCTGCCTGTCCACACCGATGGTGGGGGCGTCTTCCATGACATCCCTGGCGGTTCTGGTTTTTTCCATGGAAGCGATGCGCCGGATGCTGATGGTTTCAGCCACGTCACAGGGCAGACTGTCCGCATCCTTGCACAGGCCGTCAATGAGTTCTTCCATGTTGTTGCGGATCACGGTTTCCAGCTTTTCCACGGCCGCTTTCCGCCGGATTTCCGCCAGTTGTGCAAATGCCTTTTGGTTCTTTTGCAGCCAGGCATCGATTTTTTCCGGATTTCCCAGAATGTCTCCGGGAATCAGCAGGTTATCCGGGGTGGGGATCATGCGTTCGTGGGCCGCATAAATCACGCCACCGGAGTTCACCAGAAAGTCCTTGGCAATGAGCACCCCTTTGTCCCGGTATACATGGCGTTCCATGTGCCGCCGGGCCGCTTTTTTCGCCGGATCCGGGGAATAGGTGTTGGCCCCTTCCACAATCATCTGCCAGTGTCCCATCCGGTCCACGGTCATGGACGGATTCGAACTTGCGTCCACATCCAGATAGTTGGATACCGGAGATGCCGGTATCAGGCAGAACCCGGATTCTCTGAGCAGGTTGTCGGCACAGCTGGAATAAATGGTTCGGGAATCGGCGTTTTCTGCACCATGGAGGATGGTGTCGTGAAAATAGCGCCGGGTCACTTCACCGAACTGTTTCCACAGGTCAAACAGCTGCTGCCAGGGCAGGCCGTTTTCATTCATCAGAAATCCGTGGGCATCACTGATACCCTTGATGACCGGAGGTGTGTGCGGATCACAGTCGTGAAAGATCCGGGCCACATGGGCCCCAACCGCACCGAATCCCTGGATGAGGATGGTCTGGTCTTTCGGGGTGGGAACGGTCAGGTGCCGGAACTGGGGCAGGTTTTTGAGCCGGGGCAGCTGTTTTACCAGGGTCTTGAACGCCACCACCACCCCGTTGGCGGCCCCGCCCAGCTCATCGATCCGGTTTCCGCCCATGTCGGCGGGTTTGGATACCGCGTTGTTGAGCCCGTTTTCAATGGCGAATATTTTCATATCCGCATCATTGGTGCCCACATCCGGGCCGGGAATATAGATTTTGCGGTATCGTTTCAAAAGGCGCCCGAATCCGGTGATGGTGGCCCGGCGGTCGGCGGGTGTGAGATCTTCGGGCCGGACAATGCCGGATTTTCCTCCCCCGAAGGGCAGGGCGGCGGCCGCGTTTTTCAATGTCATGCCCCGGGCCAGATTATGAATGATATCCGGGCTGATGTCCGGCAGCATGCGGGTGCCGCCCATGGCCGGCTGTCCCATGGCCAGGTTGTCCACCACCAGGAATCCGCCGATCTGCAGGGAACTTTCCTCATCCCACATGCAGACCACCAGTCTGGGACCTAAACGGTCCACCCGGATATTCAGGCGCTGAAGCCGGTCCACATCCAGGGGGCCGAACTCAATGAACCGGAGGGGGCCGTCTTTGATCAGCCGGTTCTGCCACACTTTGTCAGGCAGGGCCTTTTGCAGCAGGGCTTTTATTTTCAATGGAATCATGGTGCCCTCCTTGAGTGAATGGGGTGCAATGGATGGCATTATTGTCATCCATACCCGGGAAAATGTCAAAATAAAATATTCCTGAATCTGACAGGCAGGGGTATGTCACGGAATTTTAAAGTGTGAGCAATAAGGCCGCCCCGGTGGGGGTGTCTTACTTCCGGACAGGAATCCACAGGGTGGCTCCGACAGTCCGTCAGCAAGGCCCCTCCCACCGGGGCTCCGCTGTCATCAGCGACGAGTGCCGGGTGCCACAGTGCTTGACGAAGACGGGTCTGCGTGGTATGGAACACCACGGTTTTACAGGACAAATGAAAGGACAATTCAATGGCAAAAAATGTGGTGGAAAAAGTGGATGATCAAGTGAAGATCAACACCCTGCTGGTGAGCGTGTCGGATAAATCCGGGCTGGACACATTGATTCCGGGCATGATCGCCGTGAACCCGGATCTGGTCATTTTGTCCACCGGTGGGACATTTGCGCGGATCAAAGAGATTCTGGGACCCGGGGCCGACCCGCATCTGCGGCAGGTGTCTGAGTATACCGGCCAGCCTGAAACCCAGGGCGGTCTGGTGAAAACCCTGGATTTCAAGATTTATCTGGGACTGCTGACAGAGACCTATAATGCGGCCCATCAGGCGGATCTGGCCCGGACCAACGCCCGGCCCATCGACATGGTGGTGGTCAATCTCTATCCCTTTGCCCAAACCATTGCCCGCCCGGATATGACGGTGGAAAATGCCCGGGGAAATATCGATATCGGAGGGCCCACCATGATCCGGGCCGCGGCCAAGAATTTTATCCGGGTGGCATCCGTGACCAATCCCGATAACTATCCGGATATTCTTGAAAAACTCACCGCCGGCAAGGGATGTCTGACCCTGACGGACCGGTATGATCTGGCAACCCGGGCCTTTGAGCACACGGCCGCCTATGACCGGGCCATTGCCGATTATCTGGCCGGCACAACCGGCACCGCACTTTCTTCATGTTATAAACCAGGAGCCTGAACATGACCGATGATCTTAAAAAAATGTATAAAACCATTATGGATGACCATTTTCCCTCCCGCATGGAGATCGCTTTTGTGGAGGAAAATACCCGGCAGACTTTGTTTTATGAAAAAGTGTCCTGGGTGATTGACGGGGTGGAAAAAGGCCTTCGCTATGGCGAGAACCCGGGCCAGGAAGCGGCTCTGTACCGCCTTGTCAACGGCAACCTGGCCCTGGGAGACGCCAGGACCATTCAGCCGGGACAGCACCTGGTGTCGGATATTGAGCTGCTTCAGTCCGGCAAGCATCCGGGCAAAACCAATCTGACGGATGCGGACAACTGCCTGAATATTCTGCGGTATTTCACCGACACCCCCTGTGCCGTGATCGTGAAACACAACAATCCCTGCGGGGCCGCCCGGGCCGATTCCCTGGAAAACGCCTATGCAAGGGCTTATATGGCGGACCGGGTGGCGGCGTTCGGCGGGTGCATCGGGTTGAACCGGGCCGTGGACAAAGCCACGGCCCAGGCCATCGCGTCCCAGTATGCGGAAGTGGTGGTGGCACCGGAATTCGAAGACGGGGTCCTGGAAATCCTGGGCGCCCGGAAAAATCTGCGGGTCATCCGCATCCAGGCCATGGACCGGCTCCAGAGCTTTGTGGGAGAGCGGGTGGTGGATTTCAAAAGCCTGATGGACGGCGGGATTGTGGCCCAGTGGTCGTTTGTGCCCAAAACCCTGACCCGAGACGATCTCATACCGGCCGTTACGGAGTATCAGGGACAGACCTTTTCAGTGAACCGGCCGCCCACAAACCGGGAATATGAGGACATGCTGTTCGGGTGGCTGGTGGAATCGGGTATCACCTCCAACTCCGTGATCTATGTCAAGGACAATGTGACCGTGGGGATCGGCACGGGTGAACAGGACCGGGTGGGCGTGGCCCAGATCGCCGTGGATAAGGCTTACCGCAAACTGGCGGACCGGTATTGTTTTGAACAATACAACCAGTCCTATGCCGATCTGAAAGATGAAGACAAAAAACAGGAAATCGATGCCCGGGTCGCTGAAGAAAAGGGCGGACTGATCGGTGCGGCCATGATTTCGGATGCATTTTTTCCGTTCCGGGACGGTATCGATGTGGGGCTGTCACAGGGGATCAAAGCGGTGATTCAGCCCGGCGGATCTCTGAATGATTACCAGTCCGTCCAAGCCTGCAACGAATATGATGCAGCCATGGTGTTTACAGGTCAGCGAAGCTTCAAGCATTAAAAAAATATTGAAGGACTGTTATACACAGAACAAAGACAGCTGGTTCCGGCGGGCATCCACATGCTGGATCGTGACCTGAACCGCATCTCCCTGTTTGAGTTTTAACCCGGACGAAGGCAGCCTGGCTTCGAGCATGAACTCCTTGAGCAGAATATTGTAATAGTCCCGATGGCATTCCAGCACCAGGGCATCGATGTTGTCTCCCCGCATGGATTCCAGCAGTTTGAGCAGCCAGTACCGCTTTCTGGCGCCCTGAACCCGGCCGGCATTGGCCATGGGAACAGATACCGCCTGCAGAATTTCTTCCAGGTCTTTTTTTGAATAGGCCGGGTTCAGACCCAGTACCGCTTTAATCTGACGCTGGGTGAGCAGATCATGGTATCTGCGGATGGGGGAGGTGGCGGTGGTATATGCCTTGACTCCCAAACCGGAATGGGGCTGGGGCGTGGTGGTGATCACGGCCCGGCTCAGATGCCGGCGCTGCAGGAGATTGGGCAGAAGCGCGGTTTCAATGCCCTTGAACAGCCTTTGGCCGGGGGGAGGCTGGGACCGGAATACCGCCGGCATCTCATGATCGGCCAGAAATTTGGCCATCAGGGAATTGGCAAAAATCATCATTTCCGAAACCAGCATCCGGGAAGGATTTTCCCGGTCCACTTTGGCATAGCGGATCTCTTTATTATCCTCGAGCCAGACATTGACTTCCGGCAGCGTGATCTGAACCGCACCGGCTTTGAGCCGTTTTTCCCTGAGCAATGTGGCGATTTTATGGAGACTGGTGATGGGATCATCCTTGCCGTTCAGAAGATTGGCTTCCATATAGCTCATCTGGTGGTGCACCTGAATGATGCTGGGAATGATCTGGACATCCCGGATTTCAAAAAACCGGCTCATCTGAATCATTGTGGAGATGGCCGGCCGGATTTCCCCCTGCTTGAGGCTGCACAGATCATCGGAAAGGTCTGCGGGCAGCATGGGCAGCTTGTCATCGGGCATGTAAATGGAACTGGCCCGCTCCCGGGCCGCCATATCAATGGGATCTCCGGATTTGATATACGCCCCCACGTCAATGATATGGATCCCTAACCGGTATCCCTGGTCGGTGTTTTCCAGGCTGATGGCATCATCATAATCCAGTGTGGACTGGCCGTCGATGGTGATCAGAGGCACCTGGGTCAAATCCTTGCGGCCCTGGTTTTGAAACACCCGGGTGCTGGTCAGTGACAGATGACGGCTCGCCGCTGTGACTTGCGGGGAAAATCGGGTGGGAATGCCCATGGACAAAAGATCCACGTTTTCATCCACATCCCAGACATGGGATCGGACAAAAAACTGAAACAAGGGATCCGGGGATGTCAGACCGGCATTTTTCAGCATCTGCCTGGCCAAAGATGCATGAGCACTGTCATTTCCGAACAGGTAATAGTCTTTCAGGCATTCCAGAACATCGGGATCGGCATCAATGGATTTTTCCGGTTCCGTCTGCATGGCCGTCAGCCAGGCCACCCCTTTCTGGATCAGGCGGTCTCTTTTTTCCGCTTCCTGGATCTGGCGTTTCTTGGCATCCACCTGTTCCGGTGTGAACGGAGAAAAACAGTTCTGATTGAACTTGAAATACAAGCGGTCATAGAAAACCGCCCGGATCACCGCCGCTTCATGATCGCAGCACAACGGGGGATCAAAACAGAAAACTGTCATGGCGGACAGGTCGATATTTTCAGATTCTTCGTGAAGAATTTCCCAGATCTCAAAAATATCGATCTGTTCGGACAGTTGCCCGCGGGTTTGGGCCGTGACTTTCAATTGATTGATCAGATGATTTCTGGGCTGGGCGACATCCAGACATACCTGTGAGACATGAAGCAGTCTTTTCCCAGAAAGGCTGACTTCCCGGCAGTTTTCATTGAGTAATTTGAGCTTGTCTTTTTTTTCGCTTAATATTACTGCTGTTATGATTTTCTGTTGATCAATATATTCAACAATGGTCCCAATTTTCATGAGCCAGACAATAGCAGGAAGGGGGGGCAAAGTCAAATACAGAAACAGGGACCATTCCCTTGAAAAATCAGTGAAATTAACATAAAATCAATACCCTGTATGGGAAAGAAAAGAAAATACAAACCGCGCCTGTTAGGGGCGGATGAAGACCTGTTAAAGGCGTTCACCCGGAAATCCGAAAAGCCGTGTTTGCCTGCGTCTAAAAATACCTCCCCGCCGGTGAACCGCCATGGGTTGCCCGTGGTGGACAAGGGGTTTTCCGATTCATATGCCGGACCATGCGCAAAAATAGGCCGGGCTGAAGCGGATGACGGGTCTGCACAGGATTTCAGCGCGCTGCTGGAGGCCTACCTGTCCAGACCCCGGCAAAAGAAAAAATCAACGCCGCCCAGGCCCATGCCGTATCATAAAAGAATCAAACGGTATCCGCCTCCGGAAAAAGATCTGGACCTGCATGGATTCACCGCTTTAGGCGCCCAGTTAAAAGCCCGGTCATTTCTGATCACCTGCAAACACCAGGGATATTTCACCGTGCGGATCATTGTGGGCAAAGGGCTGCATTCCGATCTGGGACCGGTGCTGCCGGATACCATTGAAGACTTGTTGGCCCAGTTAAAGGTCCAGGATGTTGTTTTGGGATATGCCTGGGAACGTAAAAAAAAATCACGGTCCGGTGCCGTGGTTGTATATCTTCGCCAGTTCAGCGATTAATGAAACTGAATTTTCCCAAAAAACCATGTCCCGGTTTCTGACCCACTGCGATGTTCCGGGTCACTGGTTGAGCTGATATTTTCTGACCGCCCGGTTGTGTTCCGCCAGTGTTTTTGAAAAATAGTGGGTTTTGTCATTTTTGGACACAAAAAACAGAAAATCGCTCTCCGCCGGAAACAGGGCCGCTTCAATGGCTTTGGCACCGGGATTGGCAATGGGGCCTTTGGGAAGGCCGTCCATCTGATAAGTGTTGTATTCGGTTTTTCTTTGCAGATGCCGGGTCCGGATCCGGCCTTCAAATGCCGGGTCCCCGTATATGACGGTGGGATCACTTTGCAGGCGCATGCCTTTTTTCAACCGGTTGTGAAACACCGATGAGATCAACGGCTGTTCAGATGACACCGCAGCTTCTGTTTCAATCATGGAGGCCAGGGTGACAATTTCCTGGAGGGTGAATTCCAGATCATCCGCCTGGTTTTCCCACTCTGAAGTATACACGGAAAAAAACGTGGCCACCATTTTTTCGATGATTTGACGGCAATGGGTGGTTCTGGGGAAATAATAGGTTTCAGGGAACAAAAATCCTTCCAATGTGTGGGAAGGGATGCCAAGGTCTGCGATGACATCCGGATCCCGGCACAGGGCCAGAAAAAGGTCCGCCTCACACATGCCGGTTTCAGCGACCACTGAAGCGGTTTCTGCCATGTTCAGCCCTTCGGGAACAGTGAGCCGGTACAGTTTGATTTGGGCTTTGAGCAGTTGATCCAGGATTTGTACAGGAGACGCCGGCATAAACAGCTGGTGTTCACCTGCCTGAATGCGGGTGGCGGCGTTTTGAACCCGGGCATAGGCCCGGAAAAGAAGCACGCTGGGAATCAGCCCCCGGGATTCAAGACTTTCAGCAATCTGCTTCAGGTTCTGACCGGGTTCGATGGTTAAAACGATTTCCTCGTCATCAACTTTTACCGGGGTGTGAAGCGTATGCCAGACCCATATGCCTGAGACCATAAAAAATAATCCTGCCGGGATCAGCACTCCCAGCAGGATTTTTATACCGGTTTTCAAAACCCTGGCACCATTTTTAAATCAGTTTAGACCATTCCCCTGAAAGAGGTGAATGTCAAGGCGATGATTCCTGCGGTGATCAGGCCGATGGAAGTGTCCTGCAGCGGTTTGGGAACCCGGCCCAGGTTGACCCGTTCCCGGACCCCGGCAAACAGAATCAGGGCCAGGCCGAACCCCACGGCATAGGAAAAAGAGGACATCAACGCTTTGGTAAAGACATATTCATTGCTGATATTCAGCAGACAGGCCCCCATCACCGCGCAGTTGGTGGTGATCAGAGGCAAAAAAATTCCCAGTCCGGCATACAGGCCGGGAATGCTTTTTTTCAGAAACATCTCCACGAACTGCACCAGAGAGGCGATGACCAGAATAAAGGACAGGGTTCTCAGGTATTCGACATTCAGGGCCTTGAGCAGAAACGTATCCACCGACCAGGTGATCATGCCGGCCATGACCATGACAAACACGACGGCCATGCCCATTCCCACGGCGGTTTCCATTTTTTTGGAGGTCCCCACAAACGGGCACATGCCGAGAAATTGAGCCAGAAGGATGTTGTTGATGAAAATACTGCCGATGGCCAGTTCAAAATATTCCATGAGGTTGACTCCTTATTTCTTACCGATCAGGTTCATGCCGGCCAGCATCAGTCCCAGTGCTGCAAACGCCCCCGGGGCCTCGACCATGTATGCGAAAGGCTGATACCATGTACTGATGTCAAGGACGGGATTTCCGCCCCAGATGGTGATGGTGCCGGCTCCCAGAATTTCCCGGACAGCGCCCAGGCTGGCCAGCGACAATGTGAAACCGATACCGATACCAAGACCGTCGGCAACGGCCATTACCGGGTTGTTTTTACTGGCAAACGCCTCGGCACGGCCCAGGACGATACAGTTCACCACGATCAGGGGGATGAAGATGCCCAGTTTCAGAAACAAAGGATAGGTAAACGCCTGCATGACCAGTTCCACGATGGTCACAAATGTGGCAATGATAACGATATAACAGGCGATTCGTACTTTTGCCGGAATCACGCTTCTTAAGAGGGAGATCAGCAGGTTTGAAAATACCAGCACAAAAGTGGTCGCCAGCCCCATGCCGATGCCGTTTTCAACGGACTTGGTCACCGCCAGGGTGGGGCAAAGCCCGAGTACCAGCCTGAAAGGAGGTATTTCCGCCCATAGTCCTTTTGTAAATTCTTTTGCCAGGGATTGTGCCATCGGTGTGTATCTCCTTATCCCTTATTGGATCTGTTTCATGATTTCAGGTTTCAGGTCGTTGTAAAGGGTCTGGGCCTGGATGGCGGCCCGGGTCACGGCCCGGGAGGTGACCGTGGCGCCTGACATGGCATCGATGCTCCCGTTGTCCGCTTTCAGGGCCAGGTTGGCATCCAAAGGTTTGTCGTTGAACTGGGAGACAAACTTCAGGTCATCTTTGGCCCGGGAACCCAGGCCCGGGGTTTCCGCATGAGTGGTGACCCGGGCCCCGAGCAGCTGATCCTTATCCAGATTGATGGCCACCATCAGACCGATATCTCCCCCGTATCCGCCTTTGCCCAGAGTTTCAAAAGCCACCGCCATGGAACCGTCCGGCAGTTTTCCCGGGAAAATCTGAATTTTTGTCTCGCCGGACTCCAGGTTGAACCGTTCTTTGAGCGGGTCATTGGTGACATCCGAGAAAAGTGATTCAATGGCCGGGGCTTTTTGAAATTTCAAGATCTGTTCTTCGATCCGCAGTTCCGTCCCGGATTTGACTGCCGCCAGAAGGCCGCCGGAAACAGACGCAAGCAGAGTCAAAACCACAATCATGCTCAGCATTTCACGCATTGCTCATATCCTTTCCCAGGGCAGTAGGCCTGATATTGTCCAACAGAGGGTTTATCACATTCACCAGCAGAATGGCCAGAATCGTGCCGTCTGCATAAGTGCCTATATTACGCATTAAAATGATCATGAAACCGCCCAGGAATCCGTAGATCAGCATGGGAATCCGCTGGACCGGAGAAGAGGAACTTTCCGTGATCAGAAAAAAAGCGCCCAGCATCGTATATCCGGAAAAAAGATGAAACCATGGACTGGCATAGGATTCCGGATTGGCAAGATAAAAAAGAAACGCGGTCACCAGAATTCCGGCGATAAAGGAGAACGACAGTTCCCACCGGATATATCCCAGTAGAATGAGGTAGATGCCTCCGATGATGAGTCCCAGACTGAACGTGGCGCCGACGGCCCCGACTTCCCGCCCCATGAACAGGTCGTTCAATGGAAACAGGTCGGTGCCGGCCCCCTGGAACTTCACGGCCACCAGCGGGGCCAGGGCGGTGAAATCAAATTCATAGTTCACATAGGCGGTGTTGAAATCAAAAAACATGTTCCAGGACAGCATCAGCACGGCCATGCCCAGCACCGCGCAATTGGTGGTGATCAACGGCAGAAAAATTCCCAGGGCGCGGTAAAGCTGGGGGCTGAACCGGCGGATGAGGATTTCCACCATCTGCACCACGGCCGCGATCACCAGGATGAACACAATGGTTTGCAGGTAAATCAAATCCATCCCCAGCAAGCCGTCCGGACGCAGCAGGAAAC
>CALGAJ010000161.1 GCA_937951975.1 uncultured Desulfotignum sp. | reverse complement strand
ATCCAAACGGCCGTGGAACAGGTCCATGTGTCAGACACGTTTTTGACCTATCTCCAGGATATTCTGGCGTTCACCCGGACATCCGGAAAATTTCAGGTGGGGCTGTCCCCCCGGGCCGGGCTGTCCCTGTCCCGGGCGGCCCGGGCCTGGGCGTATCTTCATGGCCGGGACCATACCCTGCCCGAAGACCTTCAGCAGATCCTGCCCTGGGTGGCCGGGCACCGCTTGCGATCCAGCCGGGACCTGATTGAATTTTCCCTGGACCCGCTCATGGATCTGTTCAGCACCGTGCCGGTTCCTGTGTGATCCAGACCCGGGATCTGCCCTGTCATGATGATACACAAAAAAAACCTTTCCATCCGCCCCACCCGTCACGGACTGCTGTTTTTGATTATCCTGGGGGCCATGATGGCCGGTTCGATCAACTACAACAACAATGCCGGATTTATCCTGGTTTTCCTTCTGGGCGGCATGGTGTTGATCTCTTTGTTCTACTCTGTGAACAACCTGACCGGACTGAGCCTTTTTTTTGTATCCGCATCCCCGGTATTTGCCGGCCGCACCGTCCGGTTCACCCTTCAGGTGCAGTCAAACGGCATGGAACGGGCCGGGGTGGCCCTTACCCTGCCGGAACAGACGGATATCCTGGAAACAAGCCTGTTGAAAAGTGAAACCAAAACCGTACACCTGCCCTTGAAAACAGCCGCCCGGGGCATTTTCACCCCCGGTCCTCTGACGGTGTCCTCGGTATTTCCCTTTGGTTTATTCTGCCTCACAACCCGGATACCCCTGCCCATGAACTGCCTGGTGTATCCATCGCCAGCAGACGGGTCTGTCAGACCGGGCCAGGAAGGCGACCACCTCGACGGAACCTCTGTTTCCCGGTTTTCAGGGCCGGATGATTTCCAGGGCTTGTCTTTGTATCAGCCCGGCCATGATGTGGGGCGTATCGCCTGGAAAGCGGTTTCCAAAGGCCAGGGGATCTTTGTCAAGGACTTCAGCGCCGGGGCCGGCGGATTCATGATGCTGGATTTTGATGCCATTGCTTCCAAAGATACGGAATTCAAACTGTCCCGGCTGTGCCGCATGGTGCTTTCAGCGGACCGCAAAAAAACTTTCTATGGCCTGAAACTGCCGGACCGGATGATCCCTCCGGCCCAGGGGCCGGGACACAAACATCAGTGTCTCAGTGCCCTGGCCCTGTACGGAAAAAAGGATTCTTTGTCTTGAAACACCCGGAAGGCCATGTGGTTCCCGTTATCAGTGCTCTGGCAGTGGCCATGGCCCCCCATGCCCCGGGCCTGCCCGTGTGGATCATTGTCTGGTGTGTTTTCATGTGGCTGTACATGCTGGTGCAGCTTAAAACCGGATGGCCCGTTCCCGGCCCTGTGCTTCGCCATGTGCTGGCCTTTGCCGGCATCATCGGACTTCTGGCCACCTACCGGGTACAGATCGGGGCCGATGCCTTTGTGAGGCTCATGGCGGTGATGGCGGGCATCAAACCCTTTGAAATGGCCACCCACCGCCACCGGATGATCACGGTGCTGCTCACTTATTTTATCATCATCACCAGTCTGTTTCGCTCCGAGTCCCTGTGGACCGTGCTGTACATGTTTGTGAGCGTCTTTGTCACCACCCTGGCGCTGGTGCGCATCAACCACTCCCGGGGCCGGTTCCGGCCCGTCATCTCTCTGACAGCCCGGATCATGGCCCAGGCTGTCCCGCTGATGATTCTGCTGTTTCTTTTGTTTCCCCGGCTTCAGCAGGGCCTGTTTTCCATGCAACCCCCAGATTCAGGCCAGTCCGGATTTACAGAAAGCCTGAGCCCGGGCAGCATCTCCCGCATGGCCCGGGATTCGTCCGTGGCCTTTCGGGCGGATTTTGGCGAGGAAGTGCCCCAGACCGGGGGTATGTACTGGCGGGGGATTGTGTTCGACCGGTTCAACGGGGTCCAGTGGCATCCGGCAGACCGCCCGTCTTTTGTCGATTCCGGGCAGCGCGATCTGACCGGTTCGGTCACATACACCCTTGTTTTAGAACCCCATAAAAGCCGGTGGCTGTTTGCCCTGGACCGGCCCGTGGATGCGCCTCCCGGTGCCCGTTTGACCACGGATCACACCCTTTTTGCCGCACGGCCCGTGACCCGCCGGCATGTGTATCAGGCCATGTCCATGATGGATAAAACCCTGGAAAAAAAGGAACCCGTTCCGTCACCGGTGGCTCTGGGACCTGACAACAATCCGGATACCCGGTCTCTGGCCCGGTCTCTGGCAAAAGGCCTTTCAGATCCCCGGGAAAAACTGGACCGGATCCTGGCTTTTTTCAAAGAAAATCATTTCACCTATACATTGACCCCGCCTTTGGCCAAGGCCCATCCTGTGGATGATTTCATGCTGAAAACCCGGCAGGGGTATTGTGAACATTATGCCGGTGCCCTGGCGTTCATGATGAATATACTGAATGTGCCGGCCCGGGTGGTGGGGGGATATCTGGGGGGAGAACTCAATCCTTACGGCGATTATATCACGGTCCGCCAGTCCGCGGCCCACGCCTGGGTGGAAGTGTTTATGCCGGATAAGGGGTGGGTCCGGGTGGATCCCACCCTGGTGGTGGCACCCGAACGCCTGGAACGGAATCCGGACGGCTCTTTTCTCAATTCTTCAGGCACCGGTGCCATCCCGGTCCACAAACGACTGGCCTTTATGCTGGAAGCGGCAAATCTGAAATGGGAAGCCTGGTTCACAGGATATTCCTTTGCGGCCCAGAAAGCGTTGATGACCCAGCTGGGAGTGGACACGGCCCGGGGGCAATGGAAAACGATCCTTTTGCTTATCAGCCTGACGCTGCTGGTTCCGGCCCTTTTTCTCAGGTTTTTTCTGCACCGGCTTCGCCCGGAAAAAAAAGACCCCATGGCAGAGGCATATACCCTTTTCTGCAAACGCCTGGCGCGTATCGGCCTGGTTAAGCCGCCGAATCTCGGGCCTGTGGATTTTCTGGATCAAATCAAAGTCCTGCGGCCGGATCTGGCAGACAACGCCCGGACCATCACCGATCTGTATGTTCAGACCCGGTTTGCCGACACCCATTCCGACTTCCTGACAAAAGAAATGATCACCCATGTCCGGCAGTTCAAGCCGTCCCGCCGGGCCGACACAGCACCCCCCAGAGGGAACAGCCATTGATGACACAGAGCCATAAAAAAACATCTGTAAACAGGAAACCAGCGGTTTACAATCACAAATCATTTTCAGTCCCCCACGCAGCACAGGGACAGATTCAACAACAGCTCATGCACTGGTACCAGGCCCATCACCGGGCCCTGCCCTGGCGGGACAGCACCGACCCATACCGCATCTGGGTATCTGAAGTCATGCTTCAGCAGACCCAGGTCAAAACCGTGGTGCCTTTTTTTCTCAAATTTCTGACCGCATTTCCTACGCTCAAAGATCTGGCTGAAGCCGAGCCGGACCGGGTGCTCAAACTCTGGGAAGGACTGGGATATTATGCCCGGGCCAGAAACCTGCACAAGGCGGCCCAGCACCTGGTTTCTCTTTCAGACGGCCTTATTCCGGACCGGTTTTCCGATTTCAAGGCCCTGCCCGGGGTGGGGGATTATATTGCATCCGCCGTATTGAGCATCGCCTTTGGGAAAGCCCATGCCGTGGTGGACGGCAATGTCAAACGGGTTCTGTCCCGGTTGTTCTGCCTGGACATGCCTGTGAACCATTCCTCGGCCCATGGCGCGTTCAAACCCGTGGCAGAAACCCTTTTAGACCGGACAGATCCCGGCACGTTCAACCAGGCGGTCATGGAACTGGGGGCGTTGATCTGCACCCCGGCATCCCCGGATTGCACGGCCTGCCCTTTGAAAAATCTGTGCCGGGCTCAGGCCGACTCCCGGATCAAAGAATTTCCGGTGCGGCTGGCACGCAGAAAAACACCCTGTTTTCATATCAGTACCGGCATTGTCATAAAAAACGGCAGACTGCTGATCACCCAGAGAATCCCGGACGGGCTTTTAGGCGGGTTGTGGGAATTTCCCGGCGGCAAGGTAAAAAAAAATGAAACCGCGAAAGATGCCTGTATCCGGGAAATCAAAGAGGAAACCGGACTCACGGTCCGGGTGTCTTCTTTTCTGACCCGGGTGAAGCATGCGTATACCCATTTTAAGATTGAAATGGATGTGTTTTACTGTGATTATCTCTCCGGGGATGTGGCTTTGAACGGCCCGGTGGATTTTCAGTGGATTTCTTTACAGGAAATAAACCGGTTTGCCTTTCCCGGGGCCAACCTTAAATTTATTGAATTGCTTCATCAAAATCCGGGAATAAAACCGAACGGAGATCGGTCTCCATAATATAAAAAAGATTGCATTGATTCATCCCCTGATTATGTTAAGGCACAAGGAGGCGAGGTCAGGATGATGATGACATGACATCTGAAAAAAAAACGGAATCCACCCTTGGGTTCAAGACACTGACATATCCCCATATGTCGCTGATATACAACGTGGCTCTCAGATACACCGGCAATGTGTTTGATGCCCATGACCTTGTCCAGGACACCTATTTGATGGCGTTTAAATATTTTTTCCAGCTCAAAGACCCGTCCCGGGTCAAACCCTGGCTTTTGAAAATTCTGAAAAACAATTTTCTGAAAACCTGCCGGACAGACAATGAAACACAGCAGCGCCGGCAAACCGATTACATGATGTACCTCAAAGCCTGTTCAGACAAAATCGATACAGACGACCGCCTGGCCCTGGCCTCGGATATCCGGCTGGTGAATCAGTCCATTGACGCGCTGCCGGCGGCCTACAAAGAGATTCTGACCCTGTATTACATGGAGGAGATGCCCTACAAAGAGATTGCAGATGCCCTGGATGTCCCCATGGGCACGGTGATGTCCCGGCTGAACCGGGCCAAAGAGCGATTGAAAACCATCCTGCTGAAACAGATACAGGAACGGCAGCATACCTTTCAGATCAACCTTGAAACGGAACCCACCTGACCCATGAACTGCGACGAATGCCTGGAATGGATGAAAACCCATACCCGCCGGGGGAGCGTGCCGGAGAACCCCGAGGTGACGGCCCATCTGGGGTCCTGCCCGGCCTGCCGGAAGGTGTTTGCGCTGGATGCCTGCCTGGAGGCCGGTATCCAGCAGGCGTTCACCCCCCACCGCCTGCCCGCGGGCCTGGCGGAAACCATTGATGCCTGTGTGGATCGTTACGCAGGCATCCACCCAAAACAGAAATCACCCGGCACCGGCCCTGTGCCCTCGATGGAAACTGAGACGTCCGGACCCTGGAAACCATCCCCGGAAAAAAAAGGGTTGTGAAAAATTTTTTCAAAATGACTCAGGCATTGAATGTTACTGCCACAATGTGATATAAATCTTCTCATTATGATAACCCATCTGAAAAAAGAGGCCCTTGAGTGAACATCGTCTCCATTGCCGTCAGCAGAAAAAAAGGCACCACCAAACAATGCGTGGACCAGGCAGAGCTTGTGGAAAACCACGGCATCCAGGGGGATGCCCATGCCGGGAACTGGCACCGGCAGATCAGTTTTCTGGCATCCGAAAGCATCGATGCCGCCAGCACCCCGGACTTTGTCCTCAATTTCGGGGATTTTGCCGAAAACATCGCCACCACCGGCATTGACTGGAAATCCCGGAAAATCGGGCAGCAGGTCCGCTTAGGGGACACCGCCCTGGTGGAGATCACCCAGATCGGCAAACAATGCCATAAAAAATGCGCCATCTTCTACCGCACCGGTGACTGTATCATGCCAAAAGAAGGGGTGTTTGGAAAAATTCTTACCGGCGGCACCATCCGCGTGGGCGATAAGATTGAACTTTTGGAATGACCGATATCCGGATCAAACCAGGCCCGTGCTTTTATAGACAGTACCGGCCCGCCGATTCAACCCTGAACCAGGAAACATATTTCATGACCTATAAAATCGAACTCAAGGATGCGGTCAAAGGCTACACCTATGACCAGGACAAGATCATCTCCCCGGAAAAAACCGTGGCACAATTCAAACAAAAAGCCGCCAATGCCGGCCTGGATATCCTGAGCCGGACCCGGCGCATCGACAACGGCCGCCTGGACATTCCGGTGTTTTTCAGTGAATGCGGGGCCCATGCCAGAGAAGTCATCGGCACCAGCAAACAGATGGGCAAAGGCGGGACCCCGGCCCAGGCCGAAGCCAGCGCGGTCATGGAGCTGGCGGAACGGTTCAGTTTTTTTTCCTATGTCAAAGACCCGGCCCGGTTTTTCGAAGCCCGGCCCCGGGACCTGGGCGATACCGCACTTCCCTTTGACCAGATCATCCGGTCCGTGCATGACAATGAAGCAGAGGCCCTGAAAATCAAGCCCCTTTTTGACGATCTCACCCTGCAATGGACCCGGGGGTACAATCTGACCCTGAAAAAAGAGGTGCTGATCCCGTTCAACTGGTTTTACATGATCAACGAGTTCAACGGTCCGTGTGCGGGCAACTGCAATGAAGAAGCCCTGATCCAGGGCCTGTGTGAACTGGTGGAGCGGCACACCTCTTCCCTGGTGAGCCACGGAAACCTCAAGGTGCCGGGAATCCGCACCGACACATTCACCGATCCCCTGGTCAAAGAGATGCTGGGCAAATACAAAAAATGCGGGATCCAGGTGTATGCCTCCGATTTTTCCCTGGGCACGGGCATCCCCACCATCGGGGTGCTGGCCTGGGATCCTTCCACCTTTCCTGAAAAAAGCGAGATCGTGTGGACGGCCGGCACCTCGCCCGATCCCCAGAAAGCCATGAGCCGGGCCCTGACCGAAGTGGCCCAGCTGGCCGGGGATTTCAACACCGGGTCCAATTACGTGGCCTCAGGCCTTCCCAAGTTCACCCGCATCGAAGATGCCGCCTATATCACCCATCCCGACACCCTGGTGTCCCTGGCCGACCTGCCGGACCTGTCCCATGACAACATCCGCACAGAGGTGGAAAACCTGATTTCAGTCCTCCAGACACAGGCATACCAGGTCCTGGCCATTGACACCCGGCACCCGGAACTGGAAATCCCGGCTTTTTACACCATCATCCCGGGGGCCCATTTCCGGGAACGGGCCGCATCCGCCAGCGTGGGTATGTTCACGGCCCGACTCATCACCGAAACCCTGGAGCCCATCCAGGCCCTGGACCGGCTGGAGGCCCTGGAAACCGCATTGCCGGACAAATATTACACCCGATTCTACAAAGGCCTGGTATACAACGCCATCGGCGAATACCCCGCCGCGCTGGCAGAATTTGAAGCGGCCATGGACAGGGACCCGGTCCGGCTAAACCTGCCGGATATCTGTTCCCACATGGGGGCCTGCCTCAAGGACCTGGGCCAATATGACCGGGCCGTGGAAATCTGCTCCCAGGGGCTGGCCGTGGACGACCAGCGTCCGGACCTGCTCAACACCATAGGGGTGTGCCATTTTCTGCAAAAAAATCATCACAAAGCGATCGCCTGCTTTGAGCAGGCCCTGGACATCGACCCGTCCCAGGCCATCAATTACGCCAACATCGGCTCCAACTACCGGGAGCTGGGGGAAACAACCCTGGCCATTAAATTTTATGAGATGGCCCTGAAAATCGATTCCACCATTGAGTTTGCCAGAGACAATATTCAGAAACTCCAAAACCGGAACTAACGGGTTTTGACAAGCAAGGATATCTTAACCACCCTGGAAATTTTCAAAGTGCATCCGTAAACAGCTTTCTTGCGGTTTTAAATATTGAAATGCTTGAAATTATAAAAAACAGGCAGTAATATCAATCCCAGCTTTGACATTGCCCGTAAAAGCGGCTTTGTTTTTGTTAAGTGATATCCATCTTGCCGATGACACGAAACCGAAGTTATCACACGGGTTTCTTATCGTCGGGGCGCCCAAAAAATGCAGGGGAGACACATGAAAGCTTCATTTGATGAAAAAGGAAAAATTTTTACCGAAGTCGTAAAAAAAAGGCCTGTCAACGTTCACATTCAAACATCTACACACCTGATTCGAGGAAAATTTCATGTCCGTCTCAATGAGAGAATAAAGGATGAACTGGATAGATCAGATACATTTATCGCGTTAACCGAAGCAGCAATATACGATTTAAACGGGGGGCTCATTTATAATTGCAGTTTTTTGACTGTAAATCGTCTGGATATTGTCTGGCTGTTTCAAGATAATGATCTGGAAAATGACGGAGAAAACTCATGAGCCAATTGGATCCCACATCACCCCGGGCAGATGTCAATCGGTTCAAGTATCAGTTGATCGATAAAGTTGCTCAGATGCTTGAAAATGAACCGGCACTTTTAGATGAAAACCGTCAGGCAATCACAGGGTATCTGGAACAGACCTATCAGGAACTCAACCCTGAATTCCCAGATTCCGTTAAAACCCATCTGTTCAAAGAGGTTTTAGATGAATTGTTTGGTTTTGGTCCTTTACAGCCTCTCCTGGATGATCCTGATATAACTGAAGTGATGGTGAATGGCATTGATAAAACCTATATCGAACGCAATGGTAAAATTACGCGAGCAGATGTCACCTTTGCTGATGCGAACCAGATCATAAAGCTCATTGAGCGGATCATTCTACCGCTTGGCCGTACCATTGATTCGAACAACCCGACCGTGGATGCCCGCCTGCCGGACGGTTCCCGCGTGAATGCCGTCATCCCGCCGGTGATGATCGAGGGACCTTGTATCACCATCCGGAAATTTCAAACCGACAAGCTCGGGGTTGAGCAGCTAATCAAACTGGGATCCATCAGCGAAAACATGGTTCAGTTTCTTCGGGCCTGTGTCATCGGCAGGCTTAATATTCTTATTTCCGGGGGAACCGGCTCAGGTAAAACAACCCTGCTGAATATTCTTTCTGGTTTTATTCCTGAAAATGAGCGGATCATCACCATTGAAGATGCCGCTGAATTACAACTGCAGCAGGAACACGTTCTCAAGATGGAAACAAAACCACCCAATCTCGAGGGTAAATATGAAAAATCAATCAGAGATCTGGTAAGAAATTCTCTGAGAATGAGACCGGACCGGATTGTGGTCGGCGAATGCCGGGGCGGTGAAGCCCTGGATATGCTGCAGGCCATGAACACCGGTCATGATGGCTCTTTGACGACAGTGCATGCCAATTCGCCCCGGGACGCAGTCGGCCGGCTGGAAACGTTGTGCCTTATGGCAGGCTTGGATCTGCCGGTCCGGGTAATCCGGAAACAGATCGCTTCCGCCATTGATGTGGTCATTCAGATTTCCCGTTTCAGTGATGGTACCCGGAAAGTGATTGCCATTACCGAAATATCGGGTATGGAAGGCGAAGTGATCACCATGACAGACATATTCAAATTTGAGCAGCACAAAATAGACCCAACCGGTACGGTTATGGGTGAGTTTGCTGCCACCGGGGTCAGACCTTGCTTTAGTCAGAAACTCGAGATTGCAGGATTAAAAATGGGATCGGAGTTGTTCGCATCCAAAAGACGCGGTATATGGTAATGGACAATGACTTCTGGTTATATGTCATCGGCTTTATATCGATGATGAGATAGCACTTTTGTTCCTTGTATCAGGAACGCCCCAGCTGACCGCATCCGGCGGACACGGACCGGCCCTTGCTCCAGCGGCGGATCACAAATATTCCCTGTTTCACCAGATGCCGGGAAAACCGGTTCATTGATTCATCGGAAGGGCTTTCAAATCCCTTTCCCGGCACCGGGTTGCAGGGGATCAGGTTGAGGCGGACCGGCAGGGGGCGGATAAAGTTTGCCAGCTGTTCCGCATGAGCCGGGGAGTCATTCACCCCTTTGATGAGAATGTATTCAAACAGAAACGTGCCTTTATGGGGCAGGGGAAACCGTGACAGAGCGGTTTTAAGGGTGTCCAGGGGCCAGGCACGGTTCACCGGCATCAGCCGGGACCGGGTTTCGTTGTCCGCAGCGTTGATTGAGACAGCCAGGCGGATCCCCGGCAGGTCCTGTTCCGCCAGTTTTTCAATGCCCGGCACCAGCCCGGCCGTGGAAATGGTCATGTGACGCAAAGCGATGTCAAACCCCTGCTGCACCTGCATGACCCGGACAGCGGCCATGACGGCATCAAAATTGTCGAACGGCTCCCCCATGCCCATGAACACCACATTTTTCACCGGTGTTTTCAGTGTATGCCGGGCATTGAACAGCTGACCCGTAATTTCGTGCACCTCCAGATGCCGCTTCCATCCCATGCGCCCGGTTTCACAGAACGCACATCCCATGCGGCATCCCACCTGGGTGGACACGCACAGGGTGCTGTAACGGTTCATGGGAACAATGACCGATTCGATCTTTTGACCGTCGGACAGCCGGGTGATGAACTTGGTCAGATCCGCGTCCTGAAACGTGTTCACCACCTCTCCGGGTGCCACGGAAATGTTTTTTTCAAGGGAGCGTGCCAAAGCCGGGGAAGCCGTAAATTCAGGTGCCGACCCGAACTTGAGGTTTCCTTTTTCAAAAATTTCCCGGTACAGGGCCCGGGCATGAAACCGGCCCTTACCGTATCCGGTTTCAAGTTTTCGGACCACCTGATCCAGTGTCAATGCCAGTATATTCATCAAATGAACGGGGGTTCTGGGTTCTGGGTTCTGGGAAATCTATCCCAGCAGACACTGCCTGTCAACCTGAACGTGTTTCATCCAGACCCAGGGTTTCTATCCTTGTAAATTGATCTGACCCTGAAGAAGAACCGCAGTTTTTCTGCACATCGGAGTCCCCGGAGGGGTGGCTTGCTAACGGACTGTCGGAGCCACTCCGTGGATTCCAGGCCGGCAGCAAGCCACCCCTCCGGGGACGGCACTCTGCCGACCACGTCATTTTACCGGCGCACAGACCTTCCCTGGAAACCGGTTGACCCCGGCCGGACACTGTCGTATTACAGCGGATATGAAATCAATTTTCCAATGGATAAAAAACCGGAACATCCGGACCAAACTGCTGGGCGGCCACACCCTGGTGATCGTCATCGCCGTGCTGGTGGGCGGCGGCTTCATCATCTCCCGGGTCCAGACCACCATTGAAACCCATATCGAAAGCGAACTCACCAATGCCACGGCAGCCATCCGCCACATGGTGCGCACGGCCGCCGCCACCTCCATCAAGAACCACCTGCGGGCCGTGGCCGAAAAAAACCTGGAAATCATCCAGGCGGTATATCAGGAGTTTGAACAGGGCAACATCACGGAACAACAGGCCAAAGACCTGTGCCGGAAAATCCTGTTCAGCCAGACCATCGGCAAAACCGGATATATCTTCTGCGCCAGTTCCCAAGGCATTGCCGCGGAACATCCCAATCCCGGTGTCACCGGCCGGCGGTTCATGGACCGGGAATTTGTCCGGGAGATGATCCGCCTGAAAACCGGGTACCTGGAATATGAATGGAAAAACCCGGAAGAAGACGTGATGAAGCCCAAGGCCATGTACATGAGCTATTTTGCGCCCTGGGACTGGATCATTGCGGTGTCCACCTACCGGGAAGAGTTCTCACACCTGATCGAGATCTCTGATTTCAGGAAAAGCATCCTGGACCTGACTTTCGGAAAAACCGGATACGCCTATATCCATGACTCGGCCGGCAACCTGATCGTTCACCCGTTCATGAGCGGGAATTACTTTGATGCCACGGACAAAGACGGCCGCTATTTTGTCCGGGACATGTGTGAGAAAAAGAACGGCAAAGCCGTATATTCCTGGAAAAACCCGGGAGATGCCGAACCCCGGGAAAAACTGGTGATCTTCAACCATATTCCGGAATATGACTGGATTGTGGCATCCGCCAGCTACCTGGATGAAATCTACGCCCCGCTGAACACGGTGAAAACCATTGTACTGGGAATTGTGGCCCTGATTTTTCTTCTGATCACAGGATCCTATCTGTGGGTGAACCGGTCGGTGATCATTCCGTTGCAGTCTTTGATGAAACGGTTCGACCGGGGGGCGCGCGGTGATTTTTCCGTGCGGATGCCGGTGGAAGCCACCGATGAAATCGGGCAGCTGGCCGGATATTTCAACCGGTTTATGGACAAGCTGGACAAGTCCCGCCGGAATCTGGAATCGGAAATCCGCATGCGCCGGAAAAACGAGCAGGCCCTGCGCCTGTCTGATGAAATGTTTTCCAAGGCGTTTCGAAGCAATCCGGCCGGCATGTTCATTGCGGTGCTGTCCGACAGCCGGATCATCAACGCCAATGACAGTTTCTTGACCATGACCGGCTACCGCCTGATGGATCTTTCCGGCAGGGAACTCCTCACCCTGGATTTTTTCTTGCCGCGGGAGGACGGCCGAAGGCTGTTTTCGGAAATCAGGGCCCGCCGCCCGGTGAAAAACAGGGAGATCGTTTTCCGGACCCGGACCGGCGGACGCCGCCGGGGAATCATTTCCGCCGAACGGGTGATGGTGTGGGGGGAGGCCTGTCTTCTGGCGGCCATGGCAGACATCACCGATGCCCGGCGCCTGGAAGAAGAGATCCTGAAAATCGGGCTCCGGGAGCGCCAGAACATTGCCATGTCCCTGCACGATGATCTTTGTCCCCAGCTTATCGGCATCGAAGTCATGGTCAAAATGCTGCATCGGCATCTGGATACCGCCCCGGTCAGGGGCCGTCTTGCCGAAGAGATCGACCGGACGGAAAAGATCCGGACCGTGGTTCAGGATGCGATTCACAAAACCCGGACCCTGTCCCGGGGACTGGAACCGGTCAACCTGGCGGACCGGGGGTTTGATATCTCCCTGGACACGCTGGCGGACTATGTCCGGGAAGTGTTCGGCATCCCCTGCACCCTGGAGCGGCGTCTGGATCAGCCGCCTTTCACCGATGACACGGAAGCGACCCATGCCTATTACATTGTGCATGAAGCCGTGCACAATGCGGTCAAGCATGCAAAAGCCACCCGGATCCGCATGACTCTGATCAGTGATGCAGAAAAAGTTTGCATCACCGTGTCGGACAACGGCACGGGGGCTGATTTTTCAGCCAAAACCCAGGGCATGGGGATCCGGATCATGACGTTCCGGGCCGCCCGCATCGGCGGCACCCTTGCCTTTGACCCTGTTTCAACCGGCGGCACCCGGGTGACCCTGGTGTTGGCCCGGCATCCTCATTGACGGAGCATCTGACCATGGAAAAAATCGCCATTCTCATCGTTGAAGACCACCCTATTTTCCGGATGGGAATCAAGGACATGATCGACCATGAACCGGACATGCAGGTCTGCGGAGAAGCCGAAGACGTGGACACCGCCATCGGCCTGATCCAGACCCTGAAACCGGACCTGGTCATCGTGGACCTGTCTTTGAAACACAGCAGCGGCGTGGACCTGCTCAAAGAGATGCACGACCGGTTTCCATCGTGTGCGGCCCTGGTCCTTTCCATGCATGATGAAGCCCTGCATGCGGAGCGGTGTCTCCAGGCCGGTGCCAGGGGATACATCATGAAGCAGGAGGTCTCGGAATCCGTGGTGGAGGCGATCCGCACCATCATGGCCGGGCATGTCCACGTGAGCCGGCGGATCATGAGCCACATCCTGTCCATCTACCAGAACCAGCCGGCCACGGCCCATGAATCGCCTTTGAAACGGATCTCGGACAGGGAACTCCAGATTTTCCGGCTCATCGGGCTGGGGCTTTCCTCCAGAGAAATCGCCGTACAGCTCAATATCAGCGTCAAAACCGTGGGCACCTACCAGGAACGGATCAAGGAAAAGCTGAATCTGAAAAACGCCCGGGAGATGCTCCGGCATGCCGTGATCTGGGTGGAAACCGGTGAATTCATGCCGCCGGACCCGGTGTAGGGATTTGACCCACACCGGTTTGAGGACCCCCCCTATTTTATTCTTTTGCCGGATATCGTAAGACGGTCATCAACCGGAATCCATGACAACCCGAAACACTTTCATCCAAGGAGGTCTCATGACAAACACCCGACTGATCCATCCCACCCCCAGTGCCCATGCGTATCCGCTGCTCATCAAGAACCTGCTGGACACGCCGTTGATCTATTCCCCGGAACAGGAGATCGTTTACCGGGACCAGCGCCGGTATACCTACAAAACATTCAATCAGCGGGTCCGGCAGCTGGCCGCCATGCTGGAGAACCTGGGCGTCCGATCCGGGGACACCGTGGCGGTCATGGACTGGGATTCCCACCGGTACCTGGAATGTTTTTTTGCCGTGCCCATGATGGGGGCGGTGCTGCACACCATCAACATCCGCCTGACCCCGGAACAGCTCATCTACACCATCAACCATGCCGAAGACGACGTGATCCTGGTGAACACGGAATTCGTGCCGCTCCTGGAATCGGTGAAAGACCGGTTCGAGACCGTGAAAAAAGTGGTGGTGCTGTCCGATACCGGAGACATTCCGGAATCCGGGCTTGAATTTGCCGGAGAATATGAAGCCCTCATGACCGACACGGCCCCGGAATACGTGTTTCCGGATTTCGATGAAAACACCATGGCCACCACGTTTTACACCACCGGCACCACCGGGTTGCCCAAGGGGGTGTTTTTCAGCCACCGCCAGATCGTGCTGCACACCTATGCCACTTTGTCCGTGCTGTGCGGCTATGCCCATCAGGCCAACATCACGTCCAATGACGTGTACATGCCCATGACCCCCATGTTCCATGTCCATGCCTGGGGCATGCCATATCTCATGACGCTCTTAGGGGCCAAACAGGTGTATCCCGGCCGGTATGAACCGGAAATGCTGCTCAAACTGATTCTCACGGAAAACGTCACCTATTCCCACTGCGTCCCCACCATCATGAACATGCTGGTCACAAGCCCGGCCATCAATAAGGTGGACCTGACAGGATGGAAGGTGATCATCGGCGGATCGGCTTTGTCCAGGGGACTGTGCGCCCAGGCGTTGAAACACGGTATCAACCTGTATACGGGGTACGGCATGTCCGAAACCTGTCCGGTGCTGACCCTGGCCATGATCAAGCCCGGTCTCATGGAAACAGATCAGGATGAACAGGTGGCCATCCGGTGTATGACCGGCCTGCCGATTCCCCATGTCCAGCTCAAAATCGTGGACATGGACGGCAAGGAACTGCCCCATGACGGCAAAACCGCGGGTGAGGTGGTGGTAAGAGCCCCCTGGCTCACCCAGGGATATGTCAAATCCGAAGAAAAAAGCGAGGCGCTGTGGGCGGATGGCTGGCTGCACACCGGCGATATCGGTGTCATCGATGCCGAAGGGTATCTGCGCATCACGGACCGGCTCAAGGATGTGATCAAAACCGGCGGGGAATGGATCTCGTCTCTGGAGCTTGAAGACATCATCAGCCGGCATGAAGCGGTCAGTGAGGTGGCCGTGGTGGGGGTGGCCGATGACAAATGGGGAGAACGGCCCCTGGCCATGGTGGTGATCAAGGACGCTTTCCGGGGCAAAATCACGGAAAAAGATATCCAGGACCACTGCATGGCGTTTGTGGAAAAAGGGCAGATTCCCAAATACGGTGTGCCGACCCGGATCATTCTGGATGCGGACATTCCCAAAACATCCGTAGGGAAAATCAGCAAAAAAGATATCCGGACCCAGTACAAATGATCCCGGCAGATTGAAGGTTGAACCGGTTATTTTCCAGGTACGGCCAAAGGCCTTTGGCCGTACCTGGAAATCCGCTGTCCATCTCGATTGTCCGGTTCCATTTTCCGGCCCAGCCGGCTGGGTTCAACCGTCCGTTTCAACCCCTGGATCAATCCGCCACAAACAGGTTCAGGGGTTCGATATACACCGGATCTTCGTCATCCAGGACCTTTATCAGGTCTTTGTGCATCCGCTGCTTCAATTCTCTGAAAATGCCCCGCTTCTTGTCAAACCCCGCCGCGAATGCCAGGGCCTCGGTCATGAGATGATCCTGGTCGTCGCAGGCTTTGACGATCACACCATTTGCTTCAAGTTCCTCGGCGGTCATGCGCTGTCCCGACAGAATCATCCGGTTGAACAGCGGTTCCGGCACGGCCTTGCGCACAAACGC
>CALGAJ010000160.1 GCA_937951975.1 uncultured Desulfotignum sp. | reverse complement strand
ATGCCGATGGATTCACCGTACCAGGCCTGGGTTTTTCTGTGGATCCGATAAACAGTCATCGCCCTCCGAGTGTTTTTGGGTTGGGAAAGAGTTGTATTTCTGTAAAAATATCTTTATTTTTATCATTAATCTTGTTACTGGTATACCAGTGGGCGAATTTTCATGTCAAGCTTTTTTATTGGACCGGGTCATAAAAATGGTGTCCGCCCATAATCAGGTCCAAACGCATGCTGACGGCAACAAACAAGGTAGTGGATTATGAAACCAGATATGTTTACTGTTCTGCGGGATCGAATTCTTTACATGGAATATCAACCCGGTCAGATTCTCAATGAAAACGTGCTGGCACAGGAGTTCAAGGTCAGCCGCTCACCGGTCCGCAATGTGCTCAACCGTCTGGAATGGGAACAGCTGGTCCGGATTATTCCCAGAACCGGCAGCATGGTGACGGAAATCGAATTCAACAAAATCATGCATGTGTTCCAGGTGCGGTTTGAATGCGAAGTGCTGGAAATCCAGCTGGCTGCGAATCAACTCAACGAGTCGCATCGAACGATGCTTAAAAAGATCAAAGAGCGATGTGCGGCCCTGTTTGACAACAAAGATCGTAAAGCCCTGACTGCAGTGGATACCGACATTCGCAACATGATTCACGAGGCCGCCGGCAATCCGGTATTAGAAGAAATTTCCGATCGCCTCTACACACAGACATTCCGGCTGTGGTACGGGGCCATGGACAAAGGCGACTGGAATGAGGAGGTGCGAAGTATGGTGGAGGAGATTGAAAATCTGTCCGATTTGATCCACACCCGGGATATAAAATCCATGGGTATGTTCCGAAGAAAAGTGCTGACCGATCATTTTGACCGGATGCGCAGAAAATTTTTCACTCATTCAATCCGGTAGTTTTGGAGATGCCGGAGGATCGCCTGCCATTGATCCTTTATCATCACCGGGAATTCAGAGCCAGTTTCACCCCGAATCCGATAAACACGATACCCGATAATTTCTGCATCCAGATGCCGATGGCGGCATTTTCGCGGAGCATGCGGGTCATCCGGGTGGCGGTCCGGGTTAAAATCAGGCACCACAGGGTACCGGTGACCAGAAAGGTGCCGCCCAGCACCAGAAACGGCATCGGTCCTGCAGCATGGGCCGGGTTGATGAACTGGGGCAGGAAAGACAGAAAAAACAATGCCACTTTAGGGTTGAGAATATTGGTGATCATTCCCTGTCTGTAGATGGTGATCAATGCTTTGTTTGAAAACCGGCTGTTCCGGGTTTCAAATGCGGGGGTCCGGATGGTCAGTGCCCGGACCCCCAGAAAAATCAGATAGATCGCACCGGCCCACTTCACCAGAAAAAAGGCCGTGTCTGATGTGGACAGAATCAAGGACAGGCCAAAGGCCGCAGCCAGCACATGCACCACACATCCGGACATGATGCCGGCCACAGACACCAGTCCGGCACGGGACCCCTGGGCAATGCTCCGGGTTAAAATATACAGGGTGTCGGCCCCGGGGGTCAGGTTCAAAATGACGGCTGCCGCCAGAAACCCGGCATAATTTTCTATACCGAACACGAATGACTCCTTTGCTGGTAAGGTTCAGTCAAACAGGGCATTGACAAACCGGACCGCGTCAAATGCCTGTAAATCATCCATGCCTTCCCCCACCCCGATATACCGGATCGGCAGGTTCAGCGAACCTGCCACGGCCGCCACAATACCGCCTTTGGCCGTACCGTCCAACTTGGTCAACGCCAGCTGGGTCAGGTTGATGGCTTCATGGAATATCCTTGCCTGGGAAATGGCATTCTGACCGGTGGTGGCATCCAGCACCATGAGCACTTCATGGGGGGCGCCGGGCATTTTTTTCCCAACCGTGCGTTTGATTTTTTTCAATTCTTCCATTAAATTCTTCTGGGTGTGGAGCCGGCCGGCCGTGTCAATGAGCAGCACATCCATGCCCCGGGCCATGGCGGCTTCAACCCCGTCATAAGCCACAGCCGCCGGATCCGCACCCTGTTTGTGGCGTACGATGGTTGCACCGGCCCGATCCGCCCAGATCCCGACCTGTTCGATGGCTGCGGCCCGGAACGTATCCGCCGCGGCAATGAGCACTTTTTTGTTTTCCCGGGTAAACCGGGTGGCCAGTTTGCCCAATGTGGTGGTTTTTCCGGTGCCGTTGACACCCACCACCATGATGATATGGGGCCGGGGCAGGGCAGAAGCGGAGGTTTCGGGTTCTTCCATACTGGGAAACAGGTCAATGAGTTCTTGTTTGAGTACCGCTTTGAGCTGGTCTGCCGTGGACAGACGGCCGGCTTTTTTCCGGATCCGGTCCATCATTTCCATGGTGATGTCCATGCCCAGATCTGCGGTAATCAGTACCTCTTCCAGCTCCTCAAAAAGAGCATCGTCAATTTTACGGCTGGATTTGAACAGGTCATTGATATCCGTGTTCAGAACTTCCCGGGTTTTGGTCAGACCGGATTTAAGGCGGCTGAATATTCCTTTTTTATCCGGCGCTTCAGACGGTTGTTTTTCTTTGACCCGTTCCCTTTCTTTACGTTGTTCTTCTTGTTTCAACCGTTCCTGTTCTTCATGTCGTTCCCGGGCTTTGCGTTCTTCCTCTTCTTTAAGGCGGGCCTGCTCTTTTAATTGCGCTTCCTCCTTGAGCCGGGCTTGTTCTATCAATCGTTTTTGCTCGTTAATTTTTTCTTGTTCTTCCCGTCGTTTCTGTTCTTTCAGACGCGCTTCTTCTTTGAGCCGTTCTTGTTTTTTCAGGTTTTCGTGTTCTTTTTCTCTGGTTTTTCTTTTGAAAAAATTGAATACCACGCAGGTGTCTCCTTGTGATGGGCAGATTTTTTTTGATAACCGATTTTTATACCGCTCTTTTACAATGTTTGAAAGACCAAAGCAACCCCGGAAACCCATGAATTGAATTGTCAGGAATGTCTTTACTTTCCAGGGACGGGCCGGTAAATTGTTATTCAACAATGTCAAAGTGAAACACTTATAAAACAGGAGTCAAAATGACCTTTGAGAACGCCATTGAAACACTGCTCGATCATCCGGTAACCCGGCAGATGACGTTGGATATAAATTCGGAAACCAGAGAAAGACAGACATTTGTACCCCGGCAGATCGCTGTTTTCAACACCGGTCTTACACAAATGACAGATCAGCCCCAATACCGGTTTGTTGATAATTCTGAAGCCCGCCGGATGCTGCCTGACATTATTGATAATCGCGTTCAAAAAGTGTCTGCACGGCCGGACATGCCGAAAAAGGAAAAAGCGTCATTCAGCAAACCGCGGCGGATCGGTGTGGTGTTTTCCGGAGGACCGGCACCCGGGGGGCATACCGTAATTGCGGGATTGTTTGATGCCATGAAAGCAAATCATCCGGATTCCCGTTTATACGGGTTTGTTATGGGCCCTGACGGCCTGCTGGAGTCCAGTTGTGTGGAAATCACTGAAAAAATGGTGGATGCGCACCGGAATATGGGCGGGTTTTCCATGATAAAAACCGGACGGACCAAAATCGATACGTCTGAAAAAATGGACCAGGCTTTGAAGACCTGTCAATCTTTGAGCCTGGAAGGGGTCGTGATCATCGGCGGGGATGATTCCAACACCAATGCCGCATTTTTAGCCCAGCATTTTAAGTCGGCCGGTATTCATGTGGTCGGAGTGCCTAAAACCATTGACGGAGATATTCAAGTGATAACCGATGACGGAACCTGTTTACTGGCGGTGTCGTTCGGATTTCATTCTGCGGCCAGATCTTTTGCCCAGAATATCAGCAATCTGGCATCGGATACCGCATCGGATGTAAAATACTGGCATGTGTGCAAGGTCATGGGCCGGGTGGCCAGTCACCTGACCCTGGAGGCGGCATTGCAGACCCATGCCAATCTGGCGTTCATCGGTGAAGAACTGGCTGAATATACGGATAAAGAACGCCTCAAAAAGGCGCGGGAAAACGGTGAAACTGATTTCACGGCTTATGGTATCACGCTGCGCCACCTGTCCCGGGTGATCTGTGACGCCATTGTCCGGCGCGCGGCATTCGGTAAAAATTACGGGATTATGATCATTCCGGAAGGGATTCTGGAGTTTATCAATGAGATCCAGATATTCATCATCAAGCTTAACAAGATTATCGCGGACTTTAATACCATACATGACCTGGATTTTCATCGGTCGTTTCCGACATTGAACGAAAAACTGGACTACCTGCGCCGCATCAGCCAGGGAATGATGGACAGCCATCAATTCCCCATCTGGAACGTAAGAGATGATGAACTGTTCAATCAACTGCCTGATTTTTTTCAGGCCGGGCTTCTGGTGGAGCGGGATTTCCACGGCAATTTCCAGTTTTCCCAGGTTAGAACGGAAAAAATCATCATGGATATGGTCAAGGAATATCTCGGGGCGCTTAAAGAGCAGGGCCGCTATAAAATCGGTATCAGCCAGTCCTATTACCAGTCTTTCATGCGCTCACGGAATCTGGATCCGGACCGCTATGCCACAGCCTTGTTCAATGATCCGGATGCGGTCTATCTTCTGGTCAAACCGGGAATCATGTCATTGAAAACCCTGAAACAGGCCCTGGTCAATGCCGAACTTCTAAAACCGGATCAGGATGTTCCCGGCCCGGTTAAAGAGATTTTCCGCCGGTCAGAGCCGGATTTTAAAATTCAGACCCATTTTTATGGATATGACGGCCGGGGCAGTGATCCCACCGCCTTTGACTGCCATTATACCTATAATCTGGGTATGACCGCATTTCATTTGATTGCCCATGGAAAAACCGGTCAGATGGCAGCCATTAAAAATCTGGAACAGCCGTTTGAAAACTGGGAGCCTATCGGCATTCCCATTGCCCGGCTGATGCATCTGGAAGAACGCAAGGGCCGGCTGGAACTGGTCATGGAAAAAAGTCTGGTGGATCTGACATCCAATGCGTTCCGGGTTTTGAAAGGGATGCGTGAAAAATGGCTGGCTGCTGAACCGGGTGCGGATCATTTCCGGAAACCCGGTCCGGTCCGGTGTGACAGCCGGTCGGCGGAAGACCGGCCCATCACTCTGACTTTGAATGCCATCAACAAGCGCACATCAGGGAATCAGCGAGCCTGAATCCCTGATTTTACGCTTTTTTTGAAGGCTGGTATGTACACAAGGGTTCTTCATCCAGGTAGCTGCCCGTGGCTTCATAGGCACGGGCACGGCAACCGCCGCAGACCCGTTTGTATTCACACATGCCGCATTTGCCTGTCAGGTTTGAATAATCTCTCAGTTCATTGAACACCCGGGAGTTTTCCCAGACATCTTTGAATGATGCGTCCCGGATATTTCCGCAGGTCACATCCAGAAACCCGCAGGTCTGCACCCGGCCCACATGGGAAATAAAGCAGAAACCCGTACCGGCCAGGCACCCTCGGGTGACCGCATCCAGGCCATGGCTTTCAAAGGACACGGTTTTTCCTTCTTCATGAGCCCGCTGGCGCAGAATCCGATAATAATGAGGCGCACAGGTGGCTTTTAACTGGAGCGGGGTTTTGTCCCGCTGATCATAGAACCAGTTCAGGGTTTGTTCATATTCGACGGCATCAATACCTGAATCCACAATATATTTTCCCCGGCCCGTGGGTACCAGCAGAAAAATATGGTGGGCCACGGCGCCCAGATCTTCGGCCAGCTTCAGGATAGCCGGAATTTCTTTCAGATTGGTTTTGGTGATGGTGGTGTTGATCTGAAACTCCAGGCCGGCGGCTTTGGCAAACTGGATTCCCCGGATCGCGTCATCAAATGCGTGATCCAACCCCCTGAAATTATCATGGGTTTGCGGAGACGCCCCGTCCAGACTCACGCTGATGCGCTGGATGCCGCTTAATTTGAGTTTTTCGACAATTTCAGGTGTGAGTAATGTACCGTTGGGGGCCATGACCATTCGCAGTCCAATGCGGTTGCCATAGGCGGCAATGTCGAAAATATCTTCCCGTAGCAAGGGCTCCCCGCCGGTAAGAATAATGATGGGCGTGCCCACTTCCCGGATCTGATCCAGCAGGGCATGCGCTTCCCGGGTGTTCAGTTCATTATCATAGGGGTGATTTTCAGCCACGGCCCGGCAGTGCTTGCAGGAAAGATTGCAGCGCCGGGTGGTTTCCCATGCTACCAGGCGAAGGGTATGGAAACCGCCCGGAGGACCGGCAGTCCTGCCATGATCAGAGGGAGAATGGGGATGGGTCATGACGCCTCCAGAGCCCGGGCCACGTCAATGGCGGAATAGGTTAGGATCATATCCGCCCCGGCCCGTTTGATCGCGGTCAGGGTTTCCATGATCAATGCCCCGGCATCCACCCATCCCATCATTTCGCCGGCTTTCATGATGCTGTATTCTCCGGATACATTGTACGCGGCTATGGGCAGATCGATTTCCTGTTTCAGGCGTAAAATAATGTCCAGATACGCCAGGGCCGGTTTCACCATAATGATGTCCGCGCCTTCTTCAATGTCCATGGTCGCTTCCCTGATGGCTTCCACGGCATTGGCCGGGTCCATCTGATAGGTTTTCCGGTCTCCGAACTGCGGGGATGAGTCGGCGGCCTGACGAAACGGCCCGTAAAAAGCAGATGCATATTTCACGGCATAGGACATGACCGGTATGTGATCATATCCGTCTTCGTCCAGTGTCTGGCGGATCTCTGCGACCCGGCCGTCCATCATGTCGGACGGAGCCACCATGTCGGCACCTGCTCTGGCGTGGGACAGAGCCACTTTTGCCAGCAGGTCCAAAGATGCGTCATTGTCAATGATGCCGTTGTCCACCACCCCGCAATGGCCGTGATCTGTATAGCCGCACAAACACACATCCGTGATCACGGTGAGATCCGGCACTGCATCCTTGATCCGGGCCACGGTTTTCTGGACGATCCCGTCATCTGCATACGCCCGGGTAGCCAAAGGATCTTTTTTGTCTGGAATCCCAAACAGGATGATGGCGGGAAGGCCCGCATCCTTAGCCTTTTTTGCCATCTCGACAATATAATCACCGGACATCTGAAAATGGCCCGGCATGGATTCAATGGGTTTTTTGATCTGGCTGCCTTGGATGGCAAACAGCGGCTGGATCAGATCGTTCCGGGAGAGAATAGTCTCCCGGATCATGCGCCTAAGGGTGGGTGTCGCCCGCATCCGCCGGGGTCTGTAATCAGGGAACAGCATCTTATTTCTCCTTTGAAATTTCTTCGTCCGTCAGATAGCACGCCGGGTCTGAATCCCAGGGGTCGTTGGCCACGGATTCGGCCCTGGCCCTGAAATTGCCCGCACAGATGGACAGCCAGCGGCACTGGGAACACCGGCCCTTGACATAATTTTTTTTGTTTTTCATTTTCATGAGAAAGTCATTGGATTCATCCGTCCAGATCTGTGAAAACGGCCGGTCCTTGATATTCCCCAGGGATTTTTCCCGCCAGAACTGGTCCGGATACACTTCTCCGTCCCAGGAGATGCACCCGATGCCTCTGCCGGAATTGTTGCCTTCGTTCATTTCCAGCAGCTCAAGCACCTCGGCGGCCCGCTGCGGATCTTCCTTCAACATCCGCAGGTACAGGTACGGACCGTCCGCATGATTGTCCACGGTCAGGATCTCCTTGGGCTGTTCCCGGTCGTGCAGGTCTTTGGTCCGGTCCATGATCAGGTCCAGTACCTGTCTTGTCTCTTCATGGGACAGGTCTTCTTTGGCGATCTCGGATCCCCGGCCGGAATACACCAGGTGATAGAAACAGGCCCGGGGAATGTTTTTTTCTTCCAAAAGATCAAATATGCCGGGAATATCCTGAACATTGCGCTTGTTGATGGTGAACCGAAGCCCGACTTTGATGCCGGCCGCCTGGCAGTTTTCAATGGCGGCCATGGCCCGTTTGAACGATCCGGGCACACCTCGGAACATGTCATGGGTGGGTTCCAGCCCGTCCAGGCTGATGCCCACGTAGGACAGCCCGATCTCTTTCAGCGTTTGTGCCTTTTCTCTGGTGATCAGGGTTCCGTTGGTGGAGATGACGGCCCGCATTCCTTTGGATACCGCATATTGGGCATATTCCACCAGCCGGGGGTGTACCAGGGGTTCTCCGCCGGAAAAAAGCAGTACCGGGACACCGAAGTCCGCCAGATCATCCATCATGGCAATGGCCTGGTCATGGGTGAGTTCGTTGTCATAGGAAATGTCTTCGGACCGGGCATAACAGTGCACACATTTTAAATTGCACCGCTGGGTCATGTTCCAGACCACCACGGGTTTCTTGTCAATGGAAAACTGGAGCAGGTGAGAGGGAAGCGACCCTGACTGTCGCGAATAGCGCAGCGTGTCCGAAGGCTCCACCGTGGCACAATACAGTTTTGAAATTCCAATCATTTGATTTCTTTCCTGATAAGTTGGTTCAGATAGGCGTCACTGTCCTGCAGATCAGCTTTTGTCATAAAAAACCGGTGCTTACCGGTTTTTTCTTTGATCAGGTTGAGCCCGTCATACAACGCGTTGTGAAGTTTGGATAAGATATCATCCGCTGATGCCCCATGATCCATGATCTGAAGCATGAGAAAATCAACGGCATCATCCTCAAAAAGAATGTCGATACCCAGGTTTCTGGAAAATTCCCGTTCAATTTCTTTGACCGTATCATAATGGGTTTTGATGCGGCTGACGGCATCGTCGACTTCCAGCACATGGCCATGGAAATACCGGGCTGCCATCTCACACCGGGCCGCAGATAAATTCAGCCCATGGGTGGCAAACAAGTTGTCGGCATTTTCCTGGATATACCGGGTAATGTAATGAATTTGCGTTTCCGACGCTTTTTTGTGCAAAGATTCCCAGTCATGGGCCGGAGTACTGCTGAGCAGATCATCCAGCGTGCCCAGAGGATCATTGATCACCTCCCGGGTCACCACCAGTCGGGATATTCGACAGGATGGCAGTTTCTCCTCAAAAGGCAGCAGCGCATCTTCCACCGCTGAAACCAGGCCTCTGGCACCGGTATTTTCCTTGAATGCCCGGTGCGCTAAAAGCGCCAATGCATCATCTTCGAAAACAATGTCAATGCCATAGGCGGCAAAATCCAGACGTTTGTTCAATATCACCGGGTTGTTGGGCATTTTGAGAATGGTATACAAATCTGTTTCACTTAACGTCTCCAGAATACACCGCACAGGAACACGTCCGATAAATTCGGATTCAAAACCGAACTTGACCAGGTCTTCCGCCCGGGTCTGTTTCAACAAAGAGATTTCGTCATCCGTGGTGCTGAGGCGGGAATTGAACCCGATGGTCTGGCGGATCAGCCGCTGTCGGACCAGATCGGTAAGCCCGGTAAACGCACCGCTCAGGATAAAAAGGATGTTGGCTGTGTTCACCCGCCGGACCACACGTTCCCCCGTTCGCTGGAAACGCTCGAGTTCCTGCATCATAGAGACTGGATCATGGGGCACTTTCAAATCCACTTCAGTTTCTTCCATGGGTTTGAGCAATGCCCGCTGGACCCCGGATCTGGAAACCTGTGCACCGATGACATCTGGACTGGCCGCGATTTTATCGATTTCATCCAGATACACAATACCGCATTCCGCCAGTTCAATATCGTCTTCCGCTTCCTTGACCAGGTCCCGGATCAGATCCTCCACATCCCCGCCCACATATCCGGTTTCAGAAAATTTGGTCGCATCCGCCTTGACAAAAGGGACGCCTATTTTTCTGGCAATAAGTTTGATCAGATAAGTTTTCCCGATACCGGTGGGCCCCAGCATCAGAATATTGGATTTAATGTTCCCTGTGATTTTTGAGCCTTTGTCTTCACGGGTTTCCTGGTGACGGATTCGATTGAAATGGGTGCAGATTTTAGTGGCCAGGATGGATTTGGCCTGATTCTGCCGGACCACGTACTGATCCAGATAAGCAATGAGTTCCGCCGGTTTGATGGTGAAATCAACCAGCCCTTTTTTCCCCTTGTTCGGTGTGACACCATTAACAGATGATTTTTGGGGCTGAGCTGAGGGTGAAATGATCCGGACATTGCGTCCGAATTTTTTATTTAAAAACTCTCCCAGTTCTTTTTCTATTTCCTTGGGATCTTGAGCCCGTATGGTCTGTGTTTGTTTCATAATAGTTCAATGTAAGCAGACTTCATAAAAAATCAAGAGATTGTGCAACCCGGCAGAGTTCTTAAATAAAAACAGCCATGAACATTGCTGCCCATGGCTGTCAAATTATGGTGCCGAAGGGGAGATTTGAACTCCCACGGGTCGCCCCACACGCCCCTCAAGCGTGCGTGTCTACCTATTCCACCACTTCGGCCTGCATATCAAGAGCTATTCGGACACTGGTGCGGTTGTCTGCTGGACCGGCGCCGACTGTGGGGTAATAATACTTTTTTCTGCCTTATGACCTGAAAAATAAGCCAGAGTCAAAGACGTTACCATGAACACGATGGCAACGACCGTGGTGATTTTGGTCAGAACACTGGCCGGGCCGGATGCGCCAAACAAAGTCTGGCTGCCGCCCCCACCAATAGATACGCCCATTTCCGCACCTTTCCCGCTCTGAAGCAGAACGATCAGGATCAACAGAATACAGACGGTTACATGCAAGGTAGTGATCAAAGTTGTCATGGTTTAATATCAATCATATTTTACAATTCGGGTAAAAATTCGGGCATCAAGACTGGCGCCGCCCACCAGCACACCATCCACATCCTCGATGCACATCAATTTTGCTATATTGTCCGGTTTTACAGACCCGCCGTAAATAATTCTGACAGTTTGAGCCAGGTCTGATGAAATTTTTGTGTCAAGCAATGTCCGCAAATATTTGTGAACTTTTTCTATCTGGTCGGGTCCGGCGGTTTCACCGGTACCAATGGCCCACACCGGTTCATAAGCAATCACCAGATCCTGCAACCGTTCCGGATCAACGCCTTTTAACCCATCTGCCACCTGCTTGTCAAGGGTTAAAAATGTGTTTCCCGCTTCCCGCTGGGCCAGTGTTTCACCGATGCACAGAATGGGTTTAAGCTTGGTTGAAACAGCTGCCTGGATTTTTCTGTTCACAGTCTCATCGGTTTCAAAAAAATACTGACGTCTTTCCGAATGCCCGATGATCACATATTCCACACCTGCCGCCGCAAGCATGTCTGCTGATATTTCACCGGTGAACGCACCTTGTTTTTCAAAGTGCAGGTTCTGGGCGCCCAGGTGCAGGGAGGTGTCTGCAACGGCGGTGGCCACCAGGGGCAGAGACACATAGGTCGGTGCAATCATGATGTCTTTGTTTTGCACATCAGCGCAGGCTGCTGCCAGCTGAGTGGCGGTATCCACGGCTTCAGGTCCGGTTTTGAACATTTTCCAGTTGCCGGCAATCAATGGTATGCGTGTCATTATGATCTCCCGTGTCAGTTAAAAAGAGTTTCCGATCATTTCTGCCAGATCCGTCATCCGGTGGGAATACCCCGCCTCGTTGTCATACCAGGCATAGACCTTGACCATGGTGCCGTTGATCACATCCGTGCACTGGGCATCCACAATGGAGGACAAAGGGCTGGAGTTGTAATCAATGGACACCAAAGGCAGGTCACTGTATCCCAGGATTCCTTTCAGGTTTCCCAAAGCCGCTGTTTCCAGAGCCTGGTTCACCATCTCGGCGGTCAGGTTGTCCTGCTGGGTCAGCACCACCAGATCCACCATGGATACGTTGGGGGTGGGCACACGCACCGACATGCCGTTGAGTTTTCCTTTGAGTTCCGGCAGCACCAGGGCCACGGCCTTGGCTGCTCCGGTGGTGGTGGGAATCATGGACAGGCCGGCGGCCCTTGCCCTGCGCAGGTCTTTGTGGGGGAAGTCCAGGATCCGCTGGTCTCCGGTATAGGCATGGATAGTGGTCATCATGCCCGAGAGAATGCCGAAATTCTCCAGAAGCACCTTGGCCACGGGTGCCAGGCAGTTGGTGGTGCAGGATGCATTGGAGATGATATGGTGGGAAGACGGATCGTACATGTCATGGTTGACCCCCATGACAATGGTGATGTCCGGATTCGTGGCCGGCGCAGAAATGATCACTTTTTTAGCACCGGCGTCCAGATGCTTGGATGCGCCCTGACGGTCCCGGAAGATGCCGGTGCACTCCATGACGATATCCACACCCAGGTCTTTCCAGGGTATCTGGGCCGGATCTTTGAAAGCAGTGACCTTCACTTGCCTGCCGTCCACCTCAATGCGGTCATCAAGCGCGGTCACCGGCTTGTCAAGCGGTCCATGTACCGAATCAAACTGCAGCAGATGCGCGGTGGTCCGGGTGTCTGTCAGATCGTTGATGCACACGATTTCCAGTTCCGGACGATTCATCGCGGCCCGAAATACCAGTCGGCCGATACGGCCGAATCCGTTGATTCCAATCTTGATACCCATTGTGATCTCCTATTCAGCTTACGTTGTTTTTCCTCAATTGCTGCGGGATCGCCGACACGGGAGATGATGGTCAGCTTCGCCCGGTGCCTTTAAGAATCCCGCTGGCAAGAGAGATGCTTTTTTTGCCATGCTCCACCAGCGCAATGGTTAATTTTTCCATATCCATTTTTTTCCGGGCAGTCACCGCTTTTAAAAGAATCGGAAGATTGACCCCGGAAATGACTTCCACAGTGCCTTCCTCCAGAAACGAGTAACTCAGGTTGGAAGGGGTGCCGCCGAACATGTCCGTCAGAATAATCACTCCGTTATCGGACCTGACTTTGGCAATGCCCTGTTTGATTTTTTTTCTTAAGTTCTCAGGATTCTGCTGAATGTCAATGGAAACAGACTGGATGAGTTCCTGATCTCCGCCCAAAATAAACGCCACTGTGTCAATGAGTGTCTGGCCCAGATTTGCATGGGCCACGACGAGTATGCCAATCATAATTCCCTGGTATCCCGATCAATGTCCCGGTGAATCAGTCCGGGATGATGGGCTTTATGGTTTAAGTGTTCAAAAATGCTGCGGGCAATGACGACGCTTCGATGGCGCCCGCCGGTACAGCCGATTGCTATGGTTAAATACGCCTTGTTCTCCCTTTGATACAAAGGGATCAGATAGTCAAGCAACTGCGTGAATTTTTCAAGAAATGTCCGGGTTTCCGGATCGGATAAAACAAATTCACGCACGGCTTTTGACTCGCCGTCCAAATGTTTCAACTGCGGTTCAAAAAAGGGATTGGTCAGAAACCGCATATCCATGACCAGATCCGCATCCCCTGGTATGCCGTATTTGTAACCAAAAGACAAGACATTGATTTTCATTTTTATGGGATTGCCACTGCCGCGGCTGATCAGATTCAAAATGGCGGCTTTGAGCTGATGGACACTCAAGCGGCTGGTATCAATGATGTGATGGGCCGTTGATTTGATCAGTTGCAGAGAGTGAATCTCCGAATGAATGCTTTCCAGCAGGCTTTTTTTGCCTGTCACCGGATGCTGGCGACGGGTTTGGCTGAACCGTTTGATCAGAGTATCCACATCCGCTTCCAGGAAAATGATTTCCGGTGAAATGCCTAAATCTTCAATGGCACTGATTCCGGCGGTATAATGGGTGGCAAAAGTTCTGGAGCGCATATCCATGACAAATGCGATGCCTTTGATGTCCGGGCTCTGTTTAAACGGCAGCTCCAGAAACCGGGGCACCAGTTCCAGAGGCATGTTGTCCACACAATAAAAAGACGCATCTTCAAACGCCTGCATGGCTGTCGTTTTTCCGGAACCTGACAATCCGGTGATGATGAATACCGGTGTGTTTTTCATTTAAAAGGTCTCATCCTGTTCCAGAATGAATTCATGGATGTCGTCAATGGTTTCAGCATTGATCAATTCCTGTTTGAAATGGTCCATTTTTAACAGTTTGGAAATCTGGGCCAGCACCTTCAAATGTCCGCCGGTGGAATTTTCCGGGGTCAAAAGCAGGAAAAAAATATGCACCGGTTTCCCGTCCAGAGAATCATAGGTGACGCCGGATTTGCTGCGCCCGAACCCCAGAATAATCTGTTTCACGGAATTGAGTTTCCCATGGGGGATGGCAATCCCACCTCCGATGCCGGTACTTCCCAGGGATTCTCTTTCCATCAGAACTGCAGCGATGTCTTCGGCGGCAATACCGGCAACCGGTGCCACGGCCCGGGCCAGTTCCCGGATAATGCCGTGTTTGGTGGTTGATGCCAGATCCGCAACAATAGACTCTTTTGTGAGTAATTGACTAAGTTTCATACGATATTTGATTATCCCCCGGGCTGAATCAATCCCAGTTTTCCATTGTTGTGTTTGTAAAGAACATTTAACTGTTCGGTGCGGGCGTTGTTGAACACAAAAAAGGTATGTCTGCCGGTGTTGAACTCGTTGACCGCATCGATGATATCCATGGGCTTGGTGTCCAGCGTCTCCATGACCAGATCGTCAAATCCCTGGAACTCGGGTTCCTGCATGGGGCTGCGGTCGAATTCCGCCGTGTCCAGAAGGCTTTGTTTTTTGCCGGACATATGTTGTTTGATTTTTTCCTTGTGTTTTTTAATCTGTGCCCGGACTTTATCCATGAGGATATCAATGGAAGAGTACATGTTTTCAGACGATTCTCTGGCATGGATGTTGAGTTTGTCACAGGTCAGCGTAATTTCCGCAATGTGTCTTATTTTTTCCACCGACAAAACCACATGGGCGTCTGCCGGACTGTCCAGCATCCGGTCAAACTTATCGAGTTTTTTGTTCACGTAAGACTTTAATGGATCGGAAGGATCGATTTTTTTAAATGTCACCGTTGTTTGCATAAAAACACCTCCCTAAAGTTGTTTGCGTTTATTGGAAGGCAGAATATTGAGCACCTTCCGGTATTTGGCAACGGTTCTTCGGGCGATTTGTATGTTGGATTCCTGAAGGATCCCTGCAATCCGGTCATCGCTTAACGGATCGGCTGGGTCTTCTTTTTCGATCAGCTGTCTGATTCTTTCTTTGACGCTGGCTGATGCCAGGGATTCGCCGCCGGTCCGTTCGATGGATGAATTGAAAAAATATTTGAGTTCGAACAGCCCCTGGGGCGTGTATGCGTATTTGTTGGTGGTGACCCGGCTGATGGTTGATTCATGCATCTGAATATCTTCGGCAATATCTTTCAGGATCAGCGGACGCAGATAAGCGATGCCTTTTTCAAAGAATTCATGCTGAAATTTGATAATGCTTTCCATGACCAGGTAAATGGTTTTCTGCCGCTGATGAATACTTTTGATCAGCCAGGAGGCGGACTGCATTTTTTCGTTGAGATACGCCTTGGTTTCCCGGGAAATTTTTTTTCCTTCTGCAATGGCATTTTTATAAAAACGGTTGATGCGCAGTTTGGGTAATCCGTCATCATTCATGACTATTTTAAAGCCATCCCCCACTTTATAGACATAAATATCAGGAATGATGTAGGCGGGTTCTTCATTGGAAAATTTTCTGCCGGGTTTGGGCTCCAGGTATTGAAGGATTTTCACTGCGGCCCGGACATCTTCCACGGAAATACGCAGGATCTTGGCAATTTTCCGGCTGTTGCGGTTTTCCAGATTTTTCAGATGGTGTTTGATGATCTCGGTGAGCACCGGGTTTTCAATCCCCAGCTGTTTGACCTGTATGAGAAGGGTTTCACATAAATTTCTGGCACACACGCCCGGCGGATCCAGTGTCTGCAGCACGGATAAAACCTTTTCCACCCGTTCCGTTTCCACCTCGGCTGCCTGGGCGATCTCAGAGGTTTCCGCGCACAGATATCCGTCCGGGTTGAGATTGTCAATGATCATGTGCCCGATCTGTTCATCCGCCTTATCTAAACCCTGGAGCATCAGCTGCCATTTTAAATGGGCTTCCAAAGTGGTTTTTTCGGAAGTGAACGCCTCGAAGTTGGGCGCTTCGGTATGCTC
>CALGAJ010000159.1 GCA_937951975.1 uncultured Desulfotignum sp. | reverse complement strand
CCGGCGGCTGAGGGGGCCCCTCCCTGGCCATGGCTCTGGATGAGCCTAAAAATTCCGATGACAGTTTTGAAGTAAAAGGACACAAGTTTGTTGTGGACAAGGAATTCATGCAAAAAGCGGAACAGATCAAAATCGATTTCACGGGGATGGGATTTCATCTGGATTCCAATATGGATCTGGGCGCACCGGGCTGCGGTGGATGCAGCGGATCCTGCAGCTGATCATATATTGAAAAATCGTCAAAAAAGGTGCGCTGTGAAAAGCGCACCTTTTTTTGTTCAATCCATGGACCGGATCACCAGAAGCATGCCGGAAGTCATTGAAATGCGGGCGGCGGAATCTGAAAAATAATTACTGATGCCCGTGGTAGCGCTCATTTTCAAGGTGTGATTTTGGAGCGGATAGGCCAGACCCGTGAGCGTGAGTCCGGTGACTTCGGCGGTCAAAGGGATCAGCGACACCAGATCCCCGGGACTTCCGGACAGTTTTAAACGGTCTTTCACCACGCAGATCTCATTGTGTGCATCCATGATTCTGATCCGGATACCGGCATCTGCCAGGGGAACCAATAGCAGAATATTGGCCAGTGTATGATCCATCCGTGTTCCGGTGGCGCCCAGCAGGGTGATGTGTGTAGCCCCCTGGTTTTGTGCATACGCCAGGCACAATTCCGTATCCGTCCGGTTTTTCCGGCGGGGATAAGCGTGAACCGGGATCTTGCTTTTTTTGAAAAAGCGCAGCGTGTCCGGATCAATGGAGTCCAGATCCCCGATAATCACATGGGGCAGGACTCCGGTTTTTTTCAGATGCCCGGCCCCGCTGTCTGCGGCAATAATCAGATCCGCTGTTTTCAAAAGGCGGTGGCTGTGCCGGTGCCAGGTTCGGGTCCGGGCCGGATTCAGACGGCCCCCGGCAATGACAATGCAGTTCATGAAGGTGTTCATACCATGAAATACCGTGTTTGAAAACCGGTATTTGCATCATGCCTTGACACCGGGAGTCCAAACTTATAATTTCCTTTCATATGCGTTCAGTCACCACCATACATCGGTATATTTTCAGGGAATTTTTTCCGCCGTTCGGGATCAGTCTGTGTTTTCTGACTTTTGTGTTTCTGATGACCCGGATTCCGGAAATCATGAACCTGGTGGTCAATTACAATGCAGACATGTCGGCGGTCATCATGATGATTGCGTTCACCCTGCCCAGATTCATGGAATTCACCATTCCCATGTCCGTGATGGTGGCGGTGCTGCTGACATTCATGCGCATGTCCGGAGAAAATGAGATGACCGCCATGAAAGGGGCGGGTCTGTCTTTATACCGGCTGCTTCCGCCGGTGCTGGTCTTTTGTGTGCTGGGAACCATGCTGACCCTTTTTGTCACCGTGTTCGCCGTTCCCTGGGGAAAGCTGTCCATCAAGGAGAAAACCCTGGATCTTGCCCGGTCCAGCATGGATCTGGCCATCGAAGAGCGGCAGTTCAACTCCCGGCTCGAAGATATCATGATCTATGTGTCGCACGTAGACATGAAAACAAAAGATCTGACCGACGTGTTTATTGAGGACCGGTCGGTCAAGGGCATGACCCGGATCTCCATTGCCCCGGAAGGACGGTTGATCCATTCACCGGACAAGAACGTGTATACCATCCGGCTGTTCAACGGGATAATCAATCAGGTGGACATCAAGGAAAAAACCGTGTCCAACATCCGGTTCGGACATTATGATATCAATATCGATCTGGCTGAAGCACAGAAGAAAAGCGGCACTGCGGTTCAAAAAGATCTGGACGAGTTTAATATCCGTGAACTGGTGGCGTTTATCCGTACCCGGGCCGGAGATAAAGCCAGAATGAGCGAGGCCCGAATGGTGCTGCATGAAAAATTTTCCGTGCCGTTTGCCTGCCTGTTTCTGGGATTGCTGGCATTTCCTTTGGGCGTCCAGTCTCTGGTTGCAGGACGCTCTTCCGGACTGGGCTTCGGGGTGTTTTTTCTGCTGGTCTATTATATTTTCCTGGCTGCGGGATGGTCTGCCGGAGAAACCGGACGATTTCCCCCGGTTCTGGGTATGTGGCTTCCCAATCTGGTCATGGGCGGTGCCGGAATCTATCTGCTCAAGCGCAATGCCGATGAGAACCCGGTAAAGATGCCGGCACAGATATCCCGTGCCGGCGCCTGGATCAAACATGTTTACATGAAACTGACACGCCATGACCTGCCTGCATAGATACTGGCTCAAAGAATTTCTGACCTTTTTCGGGGTGATTCAGGCCCTGATCCTGGTGCTTTTTGTGATCATCGATTATCTGTCCCGGATGGACAAATTCCTGGAATCCAGTATTTCGCTGGCGTACGCGTTCTGGTATGTGATCCTCAAGCTGCCGTTCATGTTTGTTCAACTGACGCCGGCGGCCGTGCTGCTGGCCACCATCACCGTGTTCGGGTTGATGAACCGGAACAATGAGCTGACCGCAGTGAAATCGTCAGGCATTTCGGTGTATTTTCTGGTCAGACCGGCCGTGGGTGTCAGTCTGCTGATGGCCGGGGTGATGTTTGTTCTAGGCGAATCCCTGGTGCCGTTGTCCATGGCAAAATCCAATGATATCCGGCAGTATGAGATCCGGAAGCAAAATCAGATGGCCCAGAACCAGAACAATATCTGGATCAGATCAGATAACCGGCTGGTGCATATCCGTTTTTTTGACCCGGTCCAGAAAACCGTGGCCGGTGTCTGCATGACGACTCTGGGGGAAGATTTTTCCTTGATATCCCGCATCGATGCCCGTTCCGGCAGATATGAGCTGGGGCAGTGGCTTCTGGAGGACGTGGTGGAACAGACCTATAACCCGGATATCCACGATTATGACGTGACCCTGTCGGACATGACACTGGCCGACCTGGGCGTGGTGCCTGAAGACCTGGGGCAATGGGTAAAAAAATCCGATGAAATGGGATTTTTCGAGCTGAAGTCCTATGTAAAAAAAGTCCGGGATGAAGGATATGATGCCACCACCTATGAAGTGGACATGCACGGAAAAATCGCATTTCCCTTTATCTGCGTCATCATGGCGTTGACCGGTGCGGCAGCAGGGATGCGGTCTTTTGCCCGGGTGAACCTGCCCGGCGCCATCGGGCTGGGGGTGGCTATCTCTTTTTTTTACTGGGTGGTGTACGGCATCTGCCTGTCCATGGGATATGCCGGGATGCTGCCGGCCATGGTGGCACCCTGGATCGCCAATGCGCTGTTTCTGTGTGGCGGCATCATTTTTCTGATCAATACGGAATAAACAGCCATGATCTGGTGTTATCACATTCTGGTTATCACGGGATTCATACTGGTGCTGCCTTTTTTGCCGATTATCTGGCTGGTGTCGAAAAAACGCCGGGCCAATCTGCTGCAGCGCCTGGGACTGTGTACCAAAATAAAAAAACAGCCTGGTCCCTGCAAACCGGTCTGGATTCACGCCCTTTCCGTGGGGGAAGTCAAATCCGCCCTGCCGCTGGTCATGGCGGTTCATGATCATTTCCCGGGGAACCCGATCGTTTTTACGGCATCCACCCGGACCGGGTAT
>CALGAJ010000158.1 GCA_937951975.1 uncultured Desulfotignum sp. | reverse complement strand
CTGTCCATCTACTGTACGTATTATATCTGCGGCAATCTGTCGGAGATCTTTGACCGCCAGGGAGACTGGCTGTTTCAGGACCGGGTGGTAAGCATCATGGGGGTGGTGCTGGTGCTGGAAGCCTGCCGCCGGGTCATCGGAGTCTTCATGACCGGTATCTGTGCGTTGAGCATTGTTTATGCCATGTTCGGGCCGTATATGCCCGAGCTGATCATCCACAAGGGATACAGTGTCGAACGGATCGCCACCACTTTGTGGCTGACCACGGAAGGGATTTTCGGCCTGCCCATTGGTGTGGCCGCCACGTTTGTGTTCGTGTTCGTGCTGTTTGGTGCGATTCTGGAAACCACGGGCGGGGGTGCGTTTTTCATTGACATGGCCTATGCCCTCACCGGCCGGTTTTCCGGCGGTCCTGCAAAAGCGTCGGTGGTGGCTTCCGGATTCATGGGATCCGTGTCCGGATCAGCCGTGGGCAATGTGGCGGCTACCGGGTCGTTTACCATCCCCATGATGAAAAAAGTGGGGTACCGGCCCCATATGGCCGGGGCCATCGAGGCGGCCGCCTCCACAGGCGGACAGCTCATGCCGCCCATCATGGGGGCCGGCGCGTTTCTCATGGCTGAGTTCACCAACACCAGCTATCTGACCATTATCAAGGTGGCCCTGGTGCCGGCCATTATGTACTATGTCACCGTGCTGGTGTTTGTTCACTATGAAGCCAGAAAATTCGGGCTGAAGGGACAGCCTAAGGAAACCCTGCCGAAAATCACTAAGGTGATCAAAAACGGGCTGCATTTCATCATCCCGGTGCTGATTCTGATCTATGTGCTGGTTTCCAATTATTCACCCATGATGGCCGGGTTCATTGCCGTTGTCAGCACTCTGGGCATCAGTATTCTGGTGAATTTCATCCGGTGGGTTATCGCAAAGGAAACGCGCATCTCCCTGCCGGGATTTGCGGCCAAAGAGGGGGGACTGCTGATCAAGGCCCTGGAAAACGGGGCTAAAAATGCGGTCATGGTGTCGGTGGCCTGCGCCGCCGCCGGTATCATTGTGGGCATGGTCAGCCTGACGGGCATGGGACTGAAATTCTCCAGCCTGGTGATGGAATTGAGTTTCGGCATCAAGACCCTGGCCATCCTGCTCATTGCCGTTGCCTCGCTGGTACTGGGCATGGGGCTGCCGGTCACGGCCAGTTATATTGTCCTGGCCACCCTGGCCGGACCGGCCCTCATGGACATGGGCGTGCCCGTGCTGGTGGCCCACATGATCGTGTTCTGGTATTCCCAGGACTCCAATGTCACCCCGCCGGTGAGCCTGGCCAGCTTTGCCGGGGCAGCCATTGCAAAGGCCAGCCCCATGCGCACGGCATTCGCTTCCTGGAAACTGGCAAAAGGGCTTTACATTATCCCCCTGGTTATGGCATACAGACCGCTTCTAGGGATGGGGGACAATTATGAACTGCTGCACTGGGAAGTGGTTTTGACCATGATCACCACCACCCTGGGCCTGGTGGCGTTTGCCTCGGCCCTGGAACGGTTCTGCTTCCGGGCGGCCACCGGTCTGGAAACCGGGCTGTTCTGGCTGGCGGCGGCCGGGCTGCTGTGGACCTCCTATTGGACGGAAGCGGCGGGGCTCATTCTGCTGCTGATCGCCCTGGCCCTGCAGAAATGGTCTTCCGGCGGTCAGAAGACCGGATCATCCTCTGTGATCCCTTGATCACCGGGTGTGCATGAAATGAATCACATTGAGTTAAAGGATATCAGACAACAAAAATGAACAACGACCTGAACAAGACCCTGCCGCTGGCACAGGCGGTGGCCCGGTTTGTGAAAACCGGATCGCACATCTCCATCGGCGGATTCACCTTGAACCGCAACCCCATGGCGGCGGTGTATGAAATCATCCGCCAGAAAATCAGGGATTTGCATTTATATGCCCATTCCAACGGCACCGGCCTGGATGAACTCATCGGGGCCGGGTGTGTCTCCAGGCTGGAGATCGCGTATGGGGGAAACGGAAAGGCAGCGCCTACCTGCATCCGGTTTGCCCGGGCCGTCCAGAACAATGAGATCCTGTTTGAAGACTATTCCAATTACATGATGAGCCTGCGGTTCATGGCCGGAGCCATGGGCGTGCCTTTTTTGCCCACATTGTCCGGCCTGGGCTCGGAAATGCTGACCACCTGGGGGTTTTCAGAGTCCATGCGCAGATCCGACCCCAAAATTGCGGACCGCAAACTGGCGGTGGTGGACAATCCGTTCGGCAACTGGGGAGGCGCCCGAAAAGTGGTGGCTGTCCCCGCCATCAACCCGGATGTCACCATTATCCATGTACAGCAGGCCGATGCCATGGGCACCTGCCGCATTCAGGGGCTGACCTTTGCCGATGTGGAACAGGTCAAGGCATCCCGGCATGTGATCGTGACCTGTGAACAACTGGTGGAAAAACCGGTGCTCAGAGAACATCCGGATATGAACCAGATCCCTTTCATCCATGTGAGCGCCGTGTGTCATGTACCGTTCGGCGGCTATCCCACGGCTGTTTACGGTCATTATGACTATGATGCGCAATATCTGAAGCGGTTTGCAAAGGCCGCCAGAGACGAGGCGGCATTCAAGGCGTATCAGGACCGGTTTATTTTCGGGGTGAACGATCATGAACAGTTTCTGGAAAAAGTGGGCAAAGACCGGCTCGCCGCCATTGCGGCCGACCCGAAAACCGGTTACAGCGTGAATATGAAAAGGGATTGATCATGGAGACCTCTTATACCCCCAAAGAAATCATGACCATCATGGCGGCCAGAGAGATTGAAAGCGGGGACATTGTTTTTTCCGGCACCGGCATCTCCATGCTGGCGGCCATGGCCGCCAAAAAAATCAATGCCCCGGACAGTGTGATCTTTTTTGAAACCGGTGCCATGGATTCCCTGCTCGAGGAGATCCCCTTTGCCGTGGCCGATCCCCGGATCATGTACTGGGCCGCAGCCAATTCCAGCCTGGCCGATGCCTTTGCCACCATGCAGAACCGCATCACCGGGGACCGGGTGATCGCGATTCTAGGTGCGGCCCAGATCGATATGTACGGGAATTTGAACACCACCTGCATCGGGGATTATTTTTCTCCGGATATCCGGTTTTCCGGCAGCGGCGGCGGGTGTGACGTGGCCAGTTTCGTGCCCCGGTGCATTGCATTCATGCAGCATGAAACACGAAAATTTGTCAAACACCTGGATTATCTCACCAGCCCGGGGCAGTTGACCGGGAACGGGGCCAGAGAAAAGGCAGGGCTTCGGCCCGGCGGAGTCAGCGTGGTGGTCACCAACTTAGGGGTGATGCGGTTTGACACGGCCACGGGACACATGTATCTGGATCGATATTATCCCGGCACCACGCCGGGGATGATTCTTGAAAATACCGGGTTTGACATGGATGTGTCCCGGGCGGCCCCAGCCGATCCCCCCACACCGGCCGAGCTGAAAATCCTGCGTGAAAACTGTGATCCCCAGCGGCTGATTCTCGGTCCGGCCTGATTTTACCTGTCCCGGCGGGGTATTGTTGAAACAAAGCAATCCGTTCTTGCTTCTTCGGCAAATTAGGAATAAAATTATTCTAGTTAGTTAAATAAAGCGCCGAGAGACAGTTGGATGAAACAGAACAATACATATCTGGCCGGTCTGGATATCGGTTCCACCACAGCCAAGCTGGTTCTGGTGGATGGTGCCGGTCAATCGGTTTTTTCACGGTGTCAGCGGCATTATGCCCGGATCACGGATACGGTGTCTGTTTTTTTTAATGAGGTTCTGGAAGATCTGGGCAACTGCCGGATTCAGCTGGCCGTGACCGGGTCCGCCGGCATGGGAATGTCCCGGGAAATGGACCTGCCCTTTGTCCAGGAAGTGATCGCCACCCATGAAGTGGTCCGGCATTTATATCCAGAGGCCCGGACGGTCGTGGATATCGGAGGGGAAGACTCCAAAATGATCTTTCTGTCTTCGGACAGGCCCCCGGATATCCGCATGAACGGCAGCTGCGCAGGGGGCACGGGCGCGTTCATCGACCAGCTGGCCGCTTTGCTGAACTGCTCTCCGGGTGATCTCAATGCACTGGCAAAACAGCATACTCAGGTGTATCCCATTGCATCCCGGTGCGGCGTGTTCGCCAAAACCGATGTGCAGAACCTGCTGAGCCGCAACGTGCCGGTGCCGGATATCGCGGCTTCCGTGTTTCATGCCGTGGCCATCCAATGTCTGAACACCTTGGCCAGAGGATATGATATCCGGCCCAAACTGCTGCTGTGCGGGGGCGTGTTCACCTTTCTGCCGGAACTGGTCAAGGCGTTTCTGAAAGTCCTGGACCTGCCGGTTTCCGACACGGTGATTCCTGACACGCCGGCCCTGCTCCCGGCAATCGGGGCGGCCATGTTCAGCCGGCAGCATGACACGGGCTTTTTTGTGTCTGATCTGCTTAAAGATTTGGCAGGGAATCAGGCCCGGTCCCATGAACAGGACAACCGCCTGGCCCCGTTGTTTGTCACGAAAAACGACCGGAAGACCTGGGAACAAAACCGGCGCCGGATCAAGATTCCCCGGATGGCGTTATCTGAGTACCCGGCATCTGAATGCTTTGTGGGCGTGGATTCCGGGTCCACCACCACAAAGATCATCGCTTTGGGAACAAACCATCAGGTATTGTTCTCCTGGTACCAGAACAATGACGGCAATCCCATCCAGGCTGTGGTCCGGGGGTTGACGGCCCTGCGCGATGAAATCACGGCCCACCATCCCGGTCTTGTCATCACCGGCACTGCGGTGACCGGGTATGGGGAAGATCTGATCCGCACGGCATTCGGCATGGACATCGGCCTGGTGGAAACCATTGCCCATTTTGAAGCGGCCCGGCATATGGACCCGGATGTGTCCTTCATCCTGGACATCGGGGGCCAGGACATGAAAGCCATTTTCATCCGGAACGGCGCCATCTGCCGCATCGAGCTCAATGAGGCCTGTTCATCCGGATGCGGATCATTCATTGAAACATTTGCCGGTTCTCTGGGGTTTCGGGTCAACGCGTTCGCCGGCCTGGCCATGGAAGCGGAATTTCCCTGTGATCTGGGCATCCGGTGCACGGTGTTCATGAACTCCCGGGTCAAGCAGGCGTTGCGGGAAAATGCAACCGTGGCGGATATCAGCGCCGGTCTGTCTTTTGCCGTGGTGAAAAACTGCCTGTTCAAAGTGCTCAAGCTCATTGACACAAAACAGATGGGGACCCATATCGTGCTTCAGGGCGGGGCCGGTAAGAATCCGTCCATTGTCCGGGCCCTGGAAATCCTGGCGGATGTGCGTGTCACCCATTCAGACATGCCGGAAATGATGGGGGCCTATGGTGCGGCTCTGGCCGCCCGCAACCGGGTTGAAAAAAAGAACGGCCGTTTCACCTCCCCGTTTTCAGCCATTCATCACCTGGAAACCATCGCGGATTTCAACACCCGGCAGATTGTGTGCCACGGGTGTGAAAACGCATGTGCCGTCACCCGGTTTGTTTTTTCCAACGGCCGGTCCTTTTATTCAGGCAACCGGTGCGAAAAGATATTCGGGGCCAGAGGTCAGCACAAGGCAAAAAAAGGGTTTGATTTTGCCGATTTCAAGTACCGGCTCCTGTTTGACCGGAACCTGTCGCCCCACACAGATCCGAAATGGACGGTGGGAATTCCCAGGTGCCTGAATTTTTATGAGAATTTTGCTTTCTGGCATGCCTTTTTCATCCATTGCGGTATCAATATCGTTTTTTCGGGCCCTTCCACCATGGCCATGAGCGATACCGCCAAAGGCAGCATCATGTCCGACAACATCTGTTTTCCGGCCAAACTGGCCAACGCCCATGTTCTGGATCTGGTTCAAAAAGGGGTGGACCGGATTTTTTATCCCCTGGTCATGTATGAACATGATGAGTTCCAGAAAACGGTCAACACGTTCAACTGTCCCATTGTCAGCAGTTACACCGATGTGATCGACAGCAGTCTGGACCACCGGACCCGGAAAGGCATTCCCCTGGACAAACCGGTGATCACGTTCAAAGATGAGGCGTTGCTGGCAAAGGCCTGTGTGGCGTATTTGAAGCCTTTGGGGGTGGATGGAACCCGGATCCGGGCGGCGGTGAAAAAAGGACTGGCCGCGCAAAAGGAGTATAAAAAAACGATCCGGGAAAAAGGGGCCCAACTGGTACTTCAGACACAACAGGATCAAAGGCTTCTGGTGGTGCTGTGCGGCCGGCCCTATCACATCGATCCGCTGATCAATCAGAAAATCCCACAGATCCTGACCGGTTTCGGTGTGGATTTCATCACGGAAGATGCGGTGCCGGACACTGGAAACGGCAATTTTGACGACCTCCAGGTTCTGACCCAGTGGGCGTATCCCAACCGGCTGTATCGTGCCGCATCCTGGGTGGCAGGTCAGCCGGATCATGTCCAGCTGGTCCAGCTCAACTCGTTCGGATGCGGCCCGGATGCCGTGGCCCTGGAAGAAAACCGGCAGATTCTGGAAGCAGGGGGGAAAAACCTGACCCTGGTGAAAGTGGACGATATCTCCAGCACCGGATCAGTGAGACTGCGCATCCGGTCCATGGTGGAATCCCTGATGCGGCCGGACCGGGAAAGCCGCCGGGGCCGCAACCAGGGTGTCCGCAGAATCACGCCGCATTTTGAGAAAAAAGACCGGACACGAAAGATCATTGCCCCGTTTTTTGCAGACAATTATTCCGGATACCTGCCGCCGATTTTCCGGACAGCCGGGTATGAGATCGAAATTCTGCCTCCCCCGGACAGAGTATCCGTGGAAACCGGCCTGAGGTATGCCGGCAATGATATCTGTTATCCGGCGGTGCTGGTGACCGGGGATATCATCAAGGCGTTGAAGTCCGGGCGGTACGATCCTGAAAGCATTGCCGTGGGCATTACCCAGACCGGGGGACAGTGCCGGGCCTCCAGTTACCTGTCTTTGATCCGCAAGGCCATGGTGGCGGCCGGATATGATCAGATACCGGTCATATCCGTGACCAGTGCCCGGGGACTGACCCACCAGCCCGGGTTTGACATCAACTGGCTCAAGCTGCTCAAACTGCTGTTTGTCACCACCATGTATGCGGACTGCATCGCCAAAATGTATTATGCCACTGCGGTAAGAGAAGTTCAGGCAGGTACCAGCAACAGTCTGCGGCAAAAATATATTGCCGCGGCCCACCCCTGTATCCTGACCCGGAACTATGCCCGGTTTTTTTCATTGCTGGACGCGGCGATCACCGAGTTCAACCGGGTGGAAATCCATGATCAGGTTGCGGGCAGAATCGGGATTGTGGGAGAGATTTACATTAAATACAATGCGTTCGGCAATCAGTTCCTGACCGGGTTTCTCATGGAAAACCGGGTGGAACCGGTTATCCCGCCGATTCTGGACTATTTTATTCAGGACTTTGTCAATTACCGGGAAAACATCCGTGCCCATATCCGGCACCGGAAACTCACCGATATCCTGGGGTGGTTCATTGAAACGTTTTTGAATACGTTTCACAGAAAAATCGATCACCGGTTCAGGCATTTCCGGTTTTACACCCCGTTTCATGACATCCGCAAGGTCGCGGACAAGGCCGGAAAAATCCTGTCTCTGGTGAACCAGTTCGGGGAAGGATGGCTCATTCCCGGAGAGATCGCCTGCCTGGCCGAAGACGGGGTGAACCATGTGGTCAGTGTCCAGCCCTTCGGGTGCATCGCCAACCACATCGTGTCCAAGGGCGTGGAAAAACGGATCAAGACCCTGTATCCGGACATGAACCTGCTGTACCTGGATTTTGATGCCGGCACCTCGGAAGTCAATGTCAGAAACCGGCTGCATTTCA
>CALGAJ010000157.1 GCA_937951975.1 uncultured Desulfotignum sp. | reverse complement strand
ATCCCCGTGGAACTTGCACAACGGGTGATTGAACCGGGAGCTGAGCAGGTGCTGTTTGGCGATCCTGCCGCCTGTCTGGGTTTCGATCTCCGCCATGACCTGGTCCAGGGTCAGGCGCATCCGGTCCGAGGGCATATGGGGGATCCGGCCGAAAAAACTGACCGGCTGGAAATGGACCCCTCTCACCCATGGTGACAGGGAGATCCCGTAATCGATGATGGCCCCGATCTGGTGGACATTGACCTCCGGCACCAGGGTGGGCACCAGGGTCACCCCGATGCCGCATTCTCCGCAATGGGTGATGGCTTTCTTTTTGATGTCCAGGAGCGGTTTTCCCCGCAGGGTCCGGTAAACCTCGTCATCCATCCCGTCGAACTGGAGAAAGACAAAAGACAGTCCGGCCTCTGCCAGTGATCCGGCGTATGCTTTGTCCTGCCCCAGCCGGATGCCGTTGGTGTTCAGCTGGACATGGGCACACCCGGCCTGCCTGGCATGGCGGATGATTTCCGGCAGGTCGTCTCTCACCGTGGGCTCTCCGCCGGACAGCTGCACCAGGGTTTTGCCCGGAACCGCCAGCTGGTCCAGCCATCCCTTGACGGTTTTCAGCGTCGGGTCCGGTGCCGGGGTTGCATCGGCAAAACAGAACCGGCAGTGCAGGTTGCACCGCCCGGTGACTTCCAGGAGCACGCAGCAGGTTTCCCGCTGGTGGTTCGGGCACAGGCCGCAGCCATGGGGGCAGTCCGGGTTTTCCCCGGTCTGGATTTCCGGCACATCCTCGATCCATTCTGTGATGGGAATATTATTGCGCCAGACCGGGGTGGAGAAAAACCCATGCACCGGGCATTCCTTTTCCATGAAAATCGCATCCCCGGCTTGGACATGGCAGGCAGGAATCCGCTTCAGGCAGACCGGGCAGACCGAAAAGGTGCGGCGGATGATGTGTCCGCTGGATCCCCCGGTCATTATGATTTGGTGAGCTCTATTGGTATCCAGATCTTGCATATCTGATAGACTTCTATCATAATTGTTGTAATAAATTGAAGCTTTTTATGATTTTAATAACTTTAAATCATAGTTATTAAAAATAATAACCAAAAATGACATAAACCAGATAATTGACCTCAGGAGACCCATCATGGATGATATCCAGTTATTGAAGCTGAAGCACCAGGGCTACTGCTGCACTCAGATCATGGTGATCATGGTGCTCGATATGTGGGGGGAACAGGATCCTCTGCTTGTCGATTTCAGCGGAGGGCTGTGCATGGGCGCGGGTATGGAACAGGGGCCCTGCGGCATTCTCACCGGCGGCATGGGGATTCTGGCCATGGCGGCAGGGGGCGACCAGGACCGGCTGATCCCGATGCAGGAATCCTTTGCCACGTTTTTCAGCGAACAGACAAGGGCATGCGGGGGAACCGGATGCGCTGACATTTCCGGGGGCCATTACCCGGCCCCGGATCCGGAAACCTGCGGCCGGCTGTTGAAAACAGCTTATGACGGCCTTATGGCCATTCTGGTGGAAAACGGGTTTGATCCGGCAGACCCTCCGAACCGCAACTGAATCAGGACAGCCAGAGTAGAAGGCTTTTATTTGTTTTGCCGGTGACCGCAGATGTCTGCCGGATTCTCAAAGGACATTTTCCTTTTCATCACTTCATGGTCAAAGGGACGAGATCGTTTTTTCGTCCAAATTCAAAAAAGATCATATCTCTTGGGTATACAGGATACAGCAATGGGGTTCCTGTTTGTGAAATGATATGTCGAAATGGGTAGATTTCATTACAAGACTGAAAAATATACAAAATAATTAAATTGAAAATTATTTAATACATTATTGTAACCAAAATACCTGACAAAAATGTAATTAATTCGTTCATAAGTTTTTCTATGAAGCAAAAAAATCTTTTAATATTAAGATCGGAAGAGCGTCGTGTAGGTAAAGAGTGTAGATATCGGTGGTAGTGGTAT
>CALGAJ010000156.1 GCA_937951975.1 uncultured Desulfotignum sp. | reverse complement strand
CAGGGTCCGGGTGTCCTGGACAATGCCGGCGGGCACACCCGGCTGGGGGAACTGACCGGCAAAGCCGTGCACCGGGCGGTGACTGAGACCGTCAAAAAACAGAACGGCATCACGTCCGATCTCAATATTTTCCAGCGCCTGGAAAAAAGGGGGATTTCCCTGCATGAACTTTTGTCCGAAGACCTTCCCTGTCAGTGTCATATTTCGGAAAACAGGCTGATTCAGAAAGTGGAGACCCTGCTGCTGGACCCGTGGTACCAGGGATTCATGGCCACGGCCCTGGCTGTCAGTGATGCGTATGACAAAGGTCTGATCAAAGATCTGGGGGCATTTGAGCAGACCTGCCGGGAAACAGCGGAAATGACCGCGGGAAAACCTTTGGAGACCTGGCAGGTTTTTGTCACCCGTCCAAAAGTGCCCAAGGTGATTGCCATGGCCCTGGATGCCCTGTTCAACGGAGCGGTCGGACAGGAAGGTCCGTTATGAAAAAAACAGGCCTCACACTGGTACTGTTCTGTCTGTTGGCCGGCCCCGGGGTTTTGACAGGCCATGCCGCAGAACAGACTTTGTTGAACCGGGTGGTGTCTTCAGGCCCGTTGATCACGGACATGATCTATCAGCTGGGTGCGGACCCGCACCTGGTGGGCGTGACCAGCTACTGCACCATTCCCGAAGGCAAAGAAAAAAAGCCCGTCATCGGCACGGTGATCCAGATCAATGTGGAAGAAATCGTCCGGCTCCAGCCGGATGCCGTGTTTGCCAGCACCCTGACCCGGGTCAAACAGATACAGGCGCTCAGGAACCAAGGGATTCAGGTGATTCAGTTTGACAATCCCCCGGATTTTGATACGCTCTGTGACATGCTTCTGGAATTAGGGGCCTTACTGGGCAGAAAACAGGCGGCCCTGGATATTGTTGAAACCGCTGCCGCCAAAGTAAATCTTATCCGGCAAACGGCCGAAACCCTGGAGAAACGGAAGGTATTTATCCAGATCGGAATCAAACCATTGAAAACAGCGGAACAGGGCACCTTTATCAACAATTATATCGAGCTGGCCGGCGGCACCAACATCGCGGGCCATACCGGATCCGGCATCTTCAGCCGGGAGCATGTGCTGAAAGAAAACCCGGATGTGATTTTTGTAGCCACCATGGGTACGGCCACCAAATCCGGCATTGCCCAGAAAGACGCCTGGATGAAATTTACCGCGTTGAACGCCGTCAAAAACAACGAAGTGCATGTACTGGCCGACGACAGTGTGTTCAGCCCCACGCCACAGACCTTTGCCAAAACCTTGATGCTGTTTTTCTCTCACATCCATCCCAAAGCCGCACAAGATCTGGCATCCATGGAAATATTTCATGAATGACACCGGGACAAAACGCTGGATTTTGATCATCGGCGGCCTGTCCGTACTGTTGGCTGCATGTGCCTTAACCGCGTTGCGCTTAGGATCCACCCGGCTGTCTTCGGCCCAGATTTTTGATGCCCTGTTCCATGATCAGGACAGCGTGACCGCAAGCATTATCCTGGGCATCCGGCTGCCCCGGGTGATTCTGGCCATTGCCGTGGGCGGGGCCCTGAGTGTGGCCGGGACCCTGCTCCAGGGTCTGTTCAGAAATCCTCTGGTGGAACCCTACACCCTGGGCATCTCCGGCGGGGCCTCTCTGGGCGTGTGTATCGCCATCCTCCTGGGCCTTCCGGCCCTGCTGGGGGTGACGGCCTATCCTTTGGCCGGATTTGCCGGGGCCGGCATCGTCATTGTCCTGGTCTATGGCCTGGGACTGCGCACGGGCCGGCTCCAGCCCAACACCATGCTGCTCATCGGCGTGATGATCAGTTTTGTGTCCTCGTCTCTGGTGATGCTGCTCATGGCCGTATCGGAACAGGATGATTTAAGCAATATTGTTTTCTGGATCATGGGGTCCCTGGATGAACCCAGCCCGGTCCTGATCCGGCTGGTCCTGGCCGGTTCCATTGCCGGCCTTGTCATTGCCCTGTATCACAGCCTGGCCCTCAACGCCATGGTTCTAGGCGATGATGAAGCGGCCCTGCTGGGTATTCACACGGCCCGGACCCGGAAAATTCTGTTTGTCACAGCCTCTCTGCTGACAGGGTTGAGCGTTTCCGCCGGCGGCATCATCATGTTCGTAGGACTCATTGTGCCGCATTTCATGCGCATGGTGGCCGGATCAGACCACCGCATTCTCATCATCAGTTCTTTTCTGGGCGGGGCCTGTTTTCTCACGTTCTGTGATATTGTGGCCCGGATGGTGATCGCTCCGCTGGAACTGCCCGTGGGCGTGATCACCGGCATTATCGGCGGCGTGGTCTTCATCTATGTGCTGGGCAAAAAAAAGGTGGCGTTATGACATCCCCCTTTCTGGACATTGCCGGATTATCCTGCGG
>CALGAJ010000155.1 GCA_937951975.1 uncultured Desulfotignum sp. | reverse complement strand
GGAACGGGTCAGGGCCACCCTGGCCCTGGTCAAGCTGGACGGCATGGAAACCCGCCCCATCCACCAGCTGTCCGGAGGACAGCAGCAGCGGGTGGCCATTGCCAGGGCCATTGTGAATCAGCCGCTGATCCTGCTGCTGGATGAACCTTTGAGCGCCCTGGACTTGAAATTGCGCAAACAGATGCGCCTGGATCTGCGGCACCTCCACCGGAAACTGGGGATCACCTTTGTATTTGTCACCCATGACCAGGAAGAAGCCCTGACCCTGTCCGACCGGGTGGTGGTGATGAACCACGGCACCATTCAGCAGTCCGGTACCCCCAAAGATATTTATGAAACCCCGGTGAACCTGTTTGTGGCTGATTTTGTAGGGGAGAGCAACCTGATCGATGCCCGGGTGATCCAGACCCGGGACACGGACATGGACATCCGGTTTCAGGGCATCACCAAAACCGTGCAGAACCGCCGCGGTTTTCAGACCGGCCAAGCGGTCAAGATCCTGCTGCGGCCCGAGGACATGACCGTGGAACGGATTCAGGGGCCCTGCCCGGCGGAAGCCCTGTCCGGCCGGGTCAGGGAAATGATCTACAAAGGCACCACCGTGGACCTGATCATCCGCCTGGACAGCGGGCAGGACGTGTTTGTCACTGAGTTTTTCAATGAAGACGACCAGGATATCTTTTATGATGTCAACGAACCGGTGTGCGTTTCCTGGATCAAGGGATGGGAGGTGACCCTGGCAGATGAATGAACGGCAAAGATTCAAATTCATCGCCGTTTTCCTGAACATGGGCTGGTTTGCCGTGTTTGTTCTGGTTCCCGGGCTGATGGTGATCGGCATCAGTTTCACGACCCGGGATACGGCTACGTTCTTTGGGTTGCCCGTCACCCTGGCCCAGTACCGGGAGCTGCTGGATCCGGTGTATGCCGGGGTCCTGGTCCAGTCACTGGTCTATTCGCTGAACACCACACTGCTGTGCCTGGGGATCAGCTATCCGTTTGCCTGGCTTTTGTCCCGGTCCCCGGGGCATCGCCGGCCCCTGCTGCTCATGCTGGTGATCATCCCCTTCTGGACCTCTTCTTTGATCCGGACCTATGCACTGGTGATTCTGATGAAAGCCAACGGCATCATCAATACCCTGCTGATGAAGGCCGGTCTGGTTTCTGAACCGGTCAGCCTGATGTATACGGATTTTGCCGTATATGTGGGTCTGGTGTATTCTCTGCTGCCTTTCATGGTTCTTCCTCTTTACGCGGTGATGGAAAAAATGGACATCCGACTGGTGGAAGCGGCCCGGGACCTGGGGGCCGGCGGGTTTCAGGTGTTTTTCAGGATCGTTCTGCCTTTGTCTTTACCCGGGGTGATGGCCGGGTGCATCATGGTGTTTCTGCCGGCCATGGGACTGTTTTATGTGCCGGATCTGCTGGGGGGCGCCAAAACCATGCTCATGGGCAACTTCATCAAAAATCAGTTTCTGACCGCCATGAACTGGCCGTTCGGATCGGCGGCCAGTGTATTTCTGCTGCTGATCATGGGACTGATGCTCGTCATTTACTTTGGTTTGTCCCGGCGGTTCAACCGGTATCAGCAGGTGCCATGAAACGCTGGTTGAAAACCTCCTGGGTGTCTGCGGTGTTCGCATTTCTTTACGGGCCGCTTCTGGTGCTGATGGTATATTCTTTTAATCAGGCCAAATATACCACCGCCTGGCAGGGGTTTTCACTGGAATGGTATATCCGGCTGCTGGACAACCCCCAGCTGCTGGACGCGTTTGTCAATTCCCTGACCGTGGCCCTGGTCTCGAGCCTGGCTGCTACGGCCCTGGGCACACTTGGGGCATTTGCGGTTTCCCGGTACCGGTTTGCCGGCAGAAAACTGTTTTTCGGCCTGGTGTATTCCGTGATGATGAGCCCGGATATCGTTATGGGCATCAGCCTGCTCATGCTCTTTGTGATGGCAGGTCTGACCCCGGGATTTCTCACGCTGCTGGCCGCCCATATCACATTCTGCCTGCCGTTTGTGATTGTGCTGGTTCATGCCCGGATATCCGGTTTTGACCCGTCCATGGTGGATGCGGCACGGGACCTGGGGGCCCGGGAGCATGATGTGTTCATGAAAATCATTTTTCCCATGATTCTGCCGGCAGTGCTGGCGGGCTGGCTGTTGAGCTTCACGTTGTCTCTGGATGACGTGATCATCAGTTTTTTTGTCACCGGCCCGGGGTTTGAAATTCTTCCTCTCAAAATCTATTCCATGGTAAAACTCGGGGTCACACCGGAGGTCAATGCCCTGTGTACCCTGTTATTTCTGTTCACTCTGGCGGCTGTATCCGCTGCCCATATTCTGACAAAGGAGATCAAAAAATGAAACACTGGATGATTCTGGTATGTCTGTTCCTGTTTTCCGTGCCGGCATTTGCCGGAGAACAGCACCTGTATATCTATAACTGGACCGAGTACATGCCCGATGAAGTGTTGACCGCGTTTCAGGAGGAGACCGGCATCAAGGTGATCTATGCCACCTATGACAGCAACGAATCCATGTACGCCAAGATCAAGCTCACCCGGGGCAAAGGCTATGATGTGGTGTTCCCTTCCACCTATTTTGTCCACAAGATGCGCAAGGAAGGGCTGCTCAGCCCCATTGACCATGAAGCCCTGACCCATTTTCAGCACCTGGACCCCGTGTTGATGGATCAGCCCTATGATCCGGGCAATGAATACTCCATTCCCTATGTGTGGGGGTCCACAGCCCTGGCCTATAACCGGGATCAGGTGGCACCGGAAACGATGACGTCCTGGAAGGATCTGTGGCGCCCGGAATTCAAAAACCGGCTGGTGATGAACGATGACCTGAGAGAAGTGCTGGGCGTCGGGTTGATCATCAACGGATTTTCCGTGAACGAGACCGATCCGGACCGCATTCATGCGGCCTATGAATCGATCCGGACCCTTCTGCCCAACATCCGGGTATTTTCCGGGGATTCCCCGAAACAGCCGCTGCTCAACCTGGAAGCCTATGCCGGCATGGTATGGAACGGGGAAGCGTATATGGCGGCCCAGGAATTTCCGTCCATTGAATATGCCTATCCCAAAGAAGGGGCGATTTTCTGGGTGGATTCCATGGTCATCCCCGCCGGCGCGGAAAACAAGGCCCAGGCCCATCAGTTCATCGATTTCATCCTGAAGCCGGAAATCGCGGTCCAGGTGTGCGAATATATCGGATATGCCCCGGCCAACCGCACTGCCGTCGATCTGATGCCCGAAGCAGTGAAAAACAATCCCATGATTTTTCCGGACCCCGAAGAGGTCAAAAAAGGGGAATTTCAAACCGATGTGGGGGATGCCATTCTGGTGTATCAACGCTACTGGGAACGGCTGAAAACCGGAAATTAGGCAATTTCATCCCCTGTGCAGTCCGGTACTTCGGACTGTCCGCCCCGGGGTATTACCGGCGCAGTTGCAGGGTATGGGGAATCAGGATCTGTTCCGGGTCATAGGATTTTTTGGCCTGGCGCAGGCCCCTGATTCCCAGATCCTGTTCCCGGTTGATATACCGGCACCGGTCTTTCAAATACAGGGCGGTCTGATGATTGATCATCTGGGCCGCCCCCTTGTAGTCAAAATCAGATTTTTCAAACTGTACATTATAAGTGTCCGAGTTCAACCGGCTGAAAATGGAAAATGCAGCCAGATGATCCCCCACCATCAGGACAAGTCCTTCCAGCCCCAGTGCATCGAAATACGTTAGCGCTTTATTCAGGGCTTCGAATTTGGCGGTCAATGTCTCAGACAATGGTTTCTGGCGATATAACTGATCCCGGGCCATGTTAAGAGCCAGAACCTGTTTTTCCGGGGTCAGCAAAGTCACCTGAAAATCAGGACAGGCCCGTTCAAACTGAGAAATCAAATTTTTCTTTTTGTGCAGCTTCGGGGTATTCAGCCGGCACAGTTTTTCCACATCATAAATATATTCGCCATAATCCCGCTCCGGATGAATGGAGAAAAATTGTTCACATCGGGGATATGCTTCCAGATATTTTTTTTGCACCAGACCGATATCCGGAACCAGGCCGTCCCGCATCAGCTCCCTTGCCAGTTCCGCCAGATCACCCGGGGGGAGCAGTTCTCCAAGCGGCATGAATGCGCATTGATTCACGCCGTCATAGATCACCA
>CALGAJ010000154.1 GCA_937951975.1 uncultured Desulfotignum sp. | reverse complement strand
GGCTGCACTTTTTCATCAATGGTGATTTCCTTGACCGGTGTGTCACTGCCAGATTCTGGTGTGTCTGCTGCCGGATCAGCCAGTGCCCGGTCAACAGGTTCGTCCGGGGCCTGTTCCTCCAGGGCCGGATTCTGTTCCATTTCCTGCTGAATCATTTCCGCCAGCTCGACACGGGACAGCTGCAGCAGCTTAATGGCCTGCTGGAGCTGAGGCGTCATCACCAGCTGCTGGGTCAATGTGAGGTTCTGTTGTAAGCCGAGTTCCATGTTACAGCCTGAAATTATCTCCCAGATAGGTTTTTTTGGCAATGGCACTGGAGATGATCCGATCCGGCGGGCCGGATTCAATCACTTTTCCCTGACTCATGATATACGCATGGTCACACACCCCCAGGGTTTCCCGGACATTATGATCAGAGATCAATACCCCGATTCCTTTTCGGGTCAGCTGGGCAATGATTTGCTGGATATCCATTACCGCCAGCGGATCAATACCGGCAAACGGTTCGTCCAGAAGGATGAACAGCGGATCGGTGGCCAGAACCCTGGCAATCTCCAACCGCCGGCGTTCCCCTCCGGACAGGGAAGCCGCTTTCTGGCGGGCCAGCCCCTGGATGCCCAGTTCCTGCATCAGATCCGCCGCTTTTGTTTGAACCGGGGCCGCTGTGTCGGGCAAGACTTCCAGGATCGCAGTGATGTTTTGTTCCACCGTGAGTTTTTTGAAAATGGAGCTTTCCTGGGGCAGGTATCCGATTCCTTTTCTGGCGCGGATATACATGGGATTGTGCGTGATATCTTCGCCGCCCAGAAAAACATGGCCGCTGTCAGGTCTGATCATGCCCACGGTCATGTAGAATGTGGTGGTTTTTCCGGCACCGTTGGGGCCGAGCAATCCGGTGACCTGGCCCGGCTTGACCATCAGATCAGCCTGATTCACAACTGTTTTCCCGTAATAGGTTTTTATCAGTTTATTAAGTGAAAGTTCTGTCATTTATTGATCAGCAGGGTTGTCTTCCGGGTTGAACTGGGCCTGAACGCGGGCTTTACCGTCACTTTCCACCATGACCCGATCCTGTTTTCTGAACAAGGTGATCCTGGTGCCCGTGACCCAGCTGGTTCCGGTCAGCAGTTTGGCCTCCCTGCCGGTAAGAATCAGGATATCGTCCGCTGTCGTGTAAACCGCCTGATCTGCAAAAGCATGTCGTTCTCCGGCCGTGTACTCGACATGATCAGTGGCCACGATCTGTCTGATACGGCTGGTGTCTGCCGTATCGGCCGTATCCGGTTGCGATGGATGCCAAAAGACTTTTACCGATTCCGCCACAAGAAGCATGTTATCCTGGGTTGCGTTGACATTGCCGATGAATTCCACCATGGATTCATCCTGGTGGGCGACCATTTTATCTGCGGTGATATGTAACGGTTTTTCTGCTGAATAATCGGAATCTGATCCGGTTTTTTCCTCAGCCAGAGCCAGGGATATCAAACCGAAAACCATCAGTCCGAATATGCCGGCCATGCATTTACGGCAGATTGAAATCTTCACTGAATGTCCCTGTAACATTCCCTTGTAAAATAACCTGATTATCATTGATACGGATTTCCATTGTGTCTGCCTCCATGGCAGCATCGGGTTTTTCAAGCCAAACCTTTGTGTCGCTGTGTATTATATGTGGTTTTTTTTTATAATGCAACTTATCAGTTTTCAGGGTATATGTCTGGTGCCGCACCACCACATTTCCTTGAAAGTCCATATCATGGGTTTCGGTATCCAGAATTCCCTGATCTGATGTCAAAATCACCGTGTCTTTGTTTTGGGTGTAAAACACCACATGAACCTGAGTCAGGATGGCCTGATTCTTTTCTTTTGCCAGTGTGGCGGTGGCTGCTTCAAGTTCCCATTCCGTAATTCCGTTTTTTTTTGAAATCTGTTTCATGGCATCCAATTTCAAAGCGGCATCAGAATCGATGTGAAGATCCGTAACGGTACGGGGCGTATTCATCATGGCGGGGATAAAGAAAAGAACACCGGCAACGGCTGCCAGAACGCATATGATCAATATTGCCAGAACTCGGGGATTTTTGAAAAAAACACGATTCATGTCAGAAACGGCTTCAGTGCGTTTTCCCACAGACCGGCGGCTTTGAGAATGGCTTCACAGATTTCCCGGACCGCCCCTTGCCCCCCGGCAGCCATGGTGACGATATCGGCCCGGGCTTTCACTTCGTTCACAGCATCTGCCACGGCAATGGCGACGCCGGCCCGGGCCATGGCGGGCAGATCGATCAGGTCATCCCCCATAAACGCCATGGCGGATGGATGGATTCCGGTCTTTTGCGCCATGTGGTCCAGGGCGTCCGCCTTGTTGAAAATTCCGTCAAACACTAGGTCGATACCCAGATTCCGGCAGCGGTGGGTGAGGGCGCCGGAACGGCGTCCGGTGATGATGCCGACCTGAATGCCGTTGTTCATAAGCAGGCGCAGCCCCAGGCCGTCCCGGGATGAAAACTGTTTGACCTGTTCTCCGGAATCCGTATAAATGATCCGGCCGTCGGTGAGCACCCCGTCCACATCCAGAACCAGTAGCTTGATCTGTTTTAATGAAAAAGTCATTGAGTTATGCTGCCGCTTCTTTTATGGCCAGAAGTGTCGTGAGCAGCGGTGTCATTTCTGCCAGAGGCATGGAATTCGGCCCATCACACAACGCGTTTGCGGGATCGGGATGGGTTTCCATGAACAGGCCATGGGCCCCTGCGGCGATCGCTGCTTTGGCCAGCGTGGGAATGAACTGCCGGTCTCCGGCGGAAGCCGTGAGTCCGCCGCCGGGAAGCTGGACACTGTGGGTGGCATCAAATATCACGGGAACGCCCATTTGTTTCAAGATATAAATGGACCGGAAATCCACCACCAGATTGTTGTACCCGAAACTGCTGCCCCGTTCGGTTATGGCGATATGAGGGTTGCCGGTAGAAGCGGCTTTGTCAAGAATATTCTGACAGTCCCGGGGTGCCAGAAACTGGCCTTTTTTGACACTCACCGGGCGGCCGGTATGGCACGCGGCCAGGATCAGATCGGTCTGCCGGCATAAAAATGCCGGAATCTGGATGACATCCAGCACTTGGGCCGCAGGTTCCGCCTGGTCGGGCAGATGAATATCTGAAATCACTTTCAGGTCCAGACGGGATTTGATGTCAGCCAGAATGGACAACCCCTCTTTAAATCCAGGGCCCCGGAAAGACTGGACCGACGTACGGTTGGCTTTGTCAAAAGACGCTTTGAAAATAAAAGGGATGCCCAGATCCGCAGTGATGGTTTTCAGAGTTTTGGCAATCTGAAACGTGGTATCAAAATTTTCTATGACACAGGGTCCGGCCACCAGGAAAAAACACGGGGCAGGGGTGTCAATCATTTCAAAAAAAAAATTGGTCATGGGCAATCCTTGTCCTGATTTTAAATGTGTATGATCAAACTATAATCTGAGATCCTAAAAGTCAAGAATGTAAAATACCTTGATAAGTTTTGACCAAGCTGGTATTTTTATGGGCATTTCGCATTAAATAATGATAACCAATTGAAAAAATGGGTATTTTTGATGAAGAAATTTCTTTTTCTGGTATTATGTGCTGTAATTCTGGCACCCCTGGCATGGGTGCTGATATATCGATTTGAAGGGACACCCCCTGGGTTGGAAGCGAATTTGCCGTCGCTGTATCTCAAAGACAAGGGTACATTGTCTCTGGACATTAAAGACAACAAAACCGGGCTCAGAGAAGTGCAGGTCCGACTGATTCAGCAGGAGATCGACAAAACCCTGATAAAAAAAACATATCCGGCCGGTTCTGTTTTTTCTCCGTTTTCCGGAGAAATTCAGACGGAAGACCGGTTTGAGATTCCTGTGGAAACCAACCGGTACGGCTTGAGTGATGGCGAGGCGATGCTTCATATTCAGGTCTCGGATCTATCCTGGCGGGGATGGAACCGGGGCAATATGGCGGAAGAAAATATACCGGTCTTTATCGATACCCTTCCTCCCCGCATCGAGGTGTTGAGCCGCCAGCACAATGTGGAACGGGGAGGGGCCGGCCTGGTGATCTACAAATTGTTTGAACCGGATGTGAAAAGCGGTGTCCAGGTGGGAGACCGGTTTTTTCCGGGCCATTCCGGAATGTTTGACCAGGCGGACATTCACGCCGCATTTTTTGCGCTGGATCATACCCAGGGGCCCGGCACCCGGATCTGGGTCACAGCCGAAGATGCAGCGGGAAATATGACCCGCAAGGGATTTTATCATTACATAAGGGACCGCGGCTTCAAGTCGGATGTGCTTAAAATTTCCGATTCATTCCTGGGGCTGACCATGCCTGATTTTCATCTCGGAGACCGGGAATCTCAGTTTGAAAAAACGGACCATCCGCTTCTGGAGAAATTCAAGGTGGTGAATACGGAACTTCGAGATGCCAACGTAAAAAAAGTGCTGTCCATGCCGGCTGATACGGAACCGCAGATGCTGTGGAATGAAAAATTTGAACGGATGCCCGGGGCCACCCGGGCCGGATTCGGGGATCAGCGCACCTACACTTACAATGGAAAAGAAATCGGCCATTCCCGACACATGGGCATTGATCTGGCATCCACGGCCCTGGCACCGGTGAAAGCTGCCAATTCAGGCCGGATCATCATGGCGGAATCAGTGGGGATTTTCGGCAATACCGTGATCATCGACCATGGGTTCGGTCTGGCCAGCCTGTACTCTCATTTGAGCAACATGGCCGTCTCTGTGGGAGACACCGTCAAAAAAGGAGATACCATCGGCAACACCGGCATGACCGGACTGGCTGCCGGTGATCATCTGCATTTTTCCATGATCGTGCACAATGTGTTTGTCAATCCGCTGGAATGGTGGGATCAAAATTGGATCGAAAATAATGTCACTGCCAAAATCAAGGCGGTTGGTGAAGGAAAATCATGAACGATTTTAAAATCAACAAAACCTATGAACAGATTAACCGGAAAATTTCCCGGGGAGAGGCGGTGGTGGTCACTGCCGAAGAAATTATCGACATCGCCAGAGACAACGGCATTGTGGACGCGGCCCGGCAGGTGGATGTGGTGACTACCGGCACATTTGCACCCATGTGTTCTTCGGGTGCGTTCATCAATATCGGCCAGTCCAGACCGGTGGTGCGCACCACCAAAACCTGGTTCAACAATGTGCCTGCCTATTCGGGGATTGCAGCGGTGGACTGTTATCTGGGGGCGACCCAGACCAGTGATGATGACCCTCTGAACAAGCGGCACCCGGGAGATTTCAATTACGGCGGAGGCCATGTGATTCAGGATCTGGTGGCGGGGAAACCCGTGGAAATCCGGGCGGAATCCTATGGCACCGACTGTTATCCCAACCGGCGGATCGAAAAGGTCATGACCCTTAAAGAACTGCCCAATGCCATGCTGGTGAACCCCAGAAACGCGTATCAGAATTACAATTGCGCCATCAACCGGTCGGATCGAACCAAATACACGTACATGGGTACATTGAAACCCGGTACGGGCAATGCCAATTATTCCACATCCGGTGCGTTGAGCCCTTTGTTCAATGACCCGTACCTGAAAACCATCGGTCTGGGCACCCGGATTTTTCTGGGCGGGGCCCAGGGGTATGTCACCTGGACCGGCACCCAGCACAAGTCCGCAGTGGACCGAGGATTGAACGGGGTGCCCCTGGGACCGGCCGGTACGTTAATGGTCATGGGAGATCTCAAGGAGATGTCTCCTGACTGGCTGAAGGGACAGAGTATCCGGGGATATGGATGTTCGTTGTCTGTCGGGCTGGGTGTTCCCATTCCCATTCTCAATGAGGAAATTTTGAAATTCACGGCGGTTTCCGATGAGGAGATCTTTACTCAGATTGTAGACTATGGATATGATTATCCTGAAGGCGTGGCCCGGTCTTACGGGCAGGTAAGCTATGCGGAACTCAAAAGCGGCACCATTATGGTCAAGGGCCAGCCTGTTTCGACGCATCCTTTGTCCAGCATGGTCAAGGCCAGAAAGATCGCTGATCTTCTCAAGTCTGCCATACAGCAGTCCAAATTCCTTTTAGGGCAGCCACAGCATCTGTTCGGGCGGCCATAGAGGTTCACAATCCAATGAAAAAAAAGAAAAATGCCTGGCGGGAGAATATCGAAGCCATTCTCATTGCCGTTGTCATCGCTTTGTTCATCCGGACGTTTCTTGTTCAGGCCTTTAAAATTCCTTCCGGTTCCATGCTGGAAACCCTTCAGATCGGGGACCAGATTCTGGTGAACAAGTTTATTTACGGGATCAGGATTCCTTTTACCGATGGCCGGATTCTGATTCCTTTCAAAGATCCCCAGCGGGGGGACATTGTTGTCTTCAAGTACCCGGAGGACCCATCCAAAGATTTCATCAAGCGGGTGGTGGCCGTGGCCGGAGACACCGTGTCCATTGTGGACAAACAACTATATGTGAACGGAGAGCCGGTGACCGATGAGCCCTATGCCATGTATTCCCAAATGCCGACCTATGTGGACAACATGACACCGGTACAGGTGCCGGAAAACAAGCTGTTTGTCATGGGGGATAACCGGGACAACAGCCATGACAGCCGGTTCTGGGGATTTGTGGACCTGTCGGCCGTCAAGGGAAAGGCATTTATGATCTACTGGTCATGGGACCGGGAGGAATTCGGTGTCCGGTGGCATCGGATCGGGGATCTGCTGATATGATTGACTGATAGAAGGAAATATTATGCGATTCACAAAAAAGGATATTCTGGATATTCACTCCCTGGATCCGGCGGAAATAACCCTGATTCTGGACACAGCCATGGGCATGAAGGAAATTTCCCAGCGCCCGGTGAAAAAAGTGCCCACCCTGAGGGGCAAGACCATTGTGCTGTTTTTTCAGGAACCTTCCACCCGGACCAAACTGTCCTTTGAAATTGCCGCCAAGCGCCTGTCCGCCGATTCCTTGGCCATTGCGAAATCCGGATCCTCCATGGCCAAGGGTGAAACACTGATGGACACGGTCAAAAACCTGGAAGCCATGAAACCCGATGTGATCGTGATGCGGCATGCCTCTTCCGGTGCTGCCTACCTGGTGGCCAACCGGGTGGACTGCTCGGTGATCAATGCCGGGGACGGGATTCATGCCCATCCGTCCCAGGCATTGCTGGATATGATGAGCGTCCGGGAAAAAAAAGGGCGTATTAAAGGACTGAAACTGGCCATAATCGGGGATATCGCCCATTCCCGGGTGGCCCGGTCCGACATCATCGGGTTTTCCAAAATGGGGGCCCGGGTTTCGGTGTGTGCCCCGCGGACCATGATTCCGGCGGGGATTGAAGCGTTGGGCTGCACGGTGGCGCCCAGTATGGAAGCGTGCGTGGCAGATGCGGACGTGATCATGATGCTCCGGATTCAAAAAGAGCGAATGACCGATGTCCTGTTTCCGTCCGAACGCGAATATGCCGGGTGTTTCGGGCTCAACTCCCAGCGGATGGCACTGGCTCAAACGGATGTGACCATCATGCATCCCGGTCCCATGAACCGGGGGGTGGAAATCAGCAGTGATGTGGCGGATGGAAAATATTCCATGATTCTGGATCAGGTGACCAACGGCGTGGCCCTGCGCATGGCCCTTTATTACCTGGTGGCGGGAGGAAGCAGACATGCGGACACTGATTAAAGGCGCCCGGGTCCTGGATCCCGGGAATGTGGATGGATACAAATCCATTCTGATCAGCGGACAGACCATTGAGGCGGTTCTGGACCCGGCTGAATTTGTGCCTGAAAACGGCAATGATCTTAAAGTGATCGATGCTGCAGGCCTGTTGCTGGTGCCCGGACTCATGGATATTCATGTGCATCTGCGGGAGCCGGGCCATGAATACAAGGAGACCATCGCCACAGGTGCGGCAGCGGCAGCCCGGGGGGGATTCACCGCTGTGTGCGCCATGCCCAACACCCGGCCTGTAAATGACAACAGCCAGGTGACCACTTTTATTCTTGAAAAAGCCAATGCCGCCAAAGGGGCCCGGGTATATCCGGTGGGCGCTGTCACCCAGGGGTCTGCCGGCACTCAGCTTTCAGAGATTAAAGACATGCAGCAGGCAGGTATCAAAGCCGTGTCTGATGACGGCCGTCCCGGGGAAAATGCCCAGGGCATGCGCCGGGCTCTGGA
>CALGAJ010000153.1 GCA_937951975.1 uncultured Desulfotignum sp. | reverse complement strand
CATACCCTTGACTCAGAGCCCTTTTTCCGTTGCCAGGCTCAGCCGGGCCGCACCCGCGGCTTTGGCAATGTCCATGACCTTGACGGCCTTGTTCAGGATAACGGTTTTGTCCGCCTTGATGATCACCAGGCGGTCCGGATCATTGCCGATTTTTTCTTTGAGCCGGGTATACAGCTGGTCCATGGGGATTTTCTGGTCCGCCATGTAAGCGGTCCCTTCCTTGTCCACAAACACGGTGATCTCCTGTTTGATCTGGGGGGCCGATGCCGTGGCCTGGGGCAATTTGATCTTGATGCCTTCCTCCACAATGAAATTGGTTGTGAGCAGAAAATAGATCAGCAGCAGAAACACGATATCGATCAGGGAGGTCAGCGGGGCCTGGATCTGGTACCGGTCGGTGTGTTTTTTGAATTTCAGCATGCTTACCGGTCCTTTGCGGCAACGGCTTTCAAAAACAGGACCGATCCGTTCTGCAGCCTTGCCTCGTATTTGTCCACTTTGGACAGCAGATAGGAGTGGGCCACCATGGTGGGCAGGGCCACGGCCAGGCCTAACGCCGTGGTGAGCATGGCTTCCCAGATGCCGCCGGCCAGGACGGCGGCATTCACTTTGCCGCCCATGTCCTGGATCACCATGAACGCCTTGATCATGCCGATGATGGTGCCTAAAAGCCCCAGCAGCGGCGCGATATTGCCGATGGTTGCCAGGGCCTGGAGATAGGCGGACAGGCCCCGGACCTCGTTTTCCGTGGCGTTCACAATCACCGATTCCAGGGTGTCCTTGTCCAGGTCCCTGGCCTGAATGGCTTTTTCAAGAATCCGGCCCATGGGGGAGTTGCTTTGTCTGGACAGGGCCAGGGCTTCTTCTTCCCGGCCTTTGGTCACCAGATCGGCGATTTTGAGTTCAATTTCCTTTCCCCGCCGCCGGTTGACCGCATACCGGATCATGCGTTCAAAAAAAATGGCCAGAACCAGAACGGAGCAGAACAATATGGGGATGACCAGTATCCCTCCTTTGGATAAAAATGCCAGCATCAGTGTCTCTTTTTTCCTTTCAGCTGATCAGGAATCGGTTTCAGCTTTCTCAATCGTTTCCACAAAATCCGGGGTCCCGTCAAAATCCAGGTCCCGTTCGCGTTTCACCATGGCCTGGGTTTCGTCATAGGTTTCCCACAGGTCTGGTTTGCCGTCCAGGGTGGTGTCCTCCTGGACCGTGACCAGTCTGCCGTTTTCGTACAGATACCAGATCTCCACCACACCATCCTGGTTTTTGTCTTCCTCCCCCCGCACCAGGATCTCGCCCGGTTCGTAATACCAGGTCAGCCAGGGATTGCCCTGTTTTCGTTCCTCCAGGGTTTCCAGGTTTCCCTTTTCATCATAGGTCTCCACCAGATCCAGGGTGCCGTCCAGGGTTTCATCTACTTCCTTTCGCCGCAACACGTCTCCTTTGAAAAAAGAACGGATATCCGGCTTCCCGTTTTTGCTGATATCCTGGGTGACGATCAAAGACCATTTGGGGTCATCATATCGCTGGGTGGTGTCAAAGTGTCCGTCAAAAGAGGTATCCCGGACCAGATGCGTTTTTTGACCGTTTTTGTAATACACTTTGTGATCCACGTTTTTGTCCCCGTTTTCATCTGTTTCCACCCGGATCAACGCATCATCAATGTAATACTGCCAGGTGTCGGGCTGCCCATTGAAATCGGTGTCGCTGATCAGCCGTTCCCGATGCTGGTTTTCATTGAAAAAAATCTCCACATCCGGGGTCCCGTCCCGGTTTTTATCGATGAGGTTTTTTACGATCCGGTCGTTTTCCATCAGAGACACGGTTTCAAAAAATTCATCCCCGTCATGGTCATGCGCCACTTTGTAAAGAGTCCCGGACCGATAATGCCTGATCCGGTCGATCTGCCCGTTTCCGCTGGTATCTTCCCGGGTTTCCAACACTTTTCCCGTGTCGTCGAAATCGGCGAAAAAATCAGAGACGCCGTCAAAATCCAGGTCTTTTTCCTGGAACCGGACCACCCCTTTTGAAAACCGGGTGATGATGTCGAACCGGCCGTCAAAATTGGTGTCCTGCTTCTGTTCCACAGGTTGTTCGTTTTTATACCAGGTGATGTCGTCCGGTTTGCCGTTTTTGTTTGAATCCCTTTCCCGGGTTTTTATCTGCCCGTTTTCAAAGATCAGAGTGGTCTGGTACCGGTCTTTTTTATAGGGGTCTTTCAGTATTTTTTGGATCTGCCCCTGGGTGTCGAAAAAAACGATTCGATCCAGGATGCCGTTTTCATTTTCATCAATTTCCTGGCGGACCGGCACCTGATTTCCATAAAAGGTGGTGATGTTGGCCGTGCCGTTGCCGTCGGTATCTTTGGTGCTGGTGACCAGCTGCCCGGCTTTAAAGTGAAAATGGGTGTCAAACCGGCGGTCCCCGGTGGTATCTTTCTGAATTTTTTGGATCTGCCCGTCATTGTCAAACAGCGCTACCTGGGTCAGGATTCCCTTTGTATCGCGTTTTTCCTGGCGGACCCTTTTTTCATTTTCGAAAAAATCCGTGCAGTCCATGTGATGATCTTCGGTGGTATCCCGTTCAATCCTTGAAAGGATTCCCCTGCTATAGTATTGGCGCTTTTCAAAAAAACCGTCCTGATTCTGATCCATATCCACCTGGCGAATGGTGCCTGAATTATCATAAATCAGCACCTGGTCGATGATGCCGTCTTTGTTCAGATCGTTTTCCACCCGGTTTTCCGCCAGTGCCGCCAAAGGACACAGCCAGAGGATGAGCAGAACAATATAAAGATAGCGCATGGTTCGTGGTTTCATAATGCCGTAGATATATAGATTCAGGTTGTTTTTGTCAATAAATCAGAAATTGTTTTGTATAAATAACCCAAACAAACCATGAATAACTTTTTGGTTGACCTGCGGAATAAATAGCTATATTGTGGCCAAAATCAAGACCTGTTGAATGAAAATAAAAGGGGAAAGAAAAATGAAATTAAAAAGTTGGTATGTATTTAGCATTATTTTATGGTTTTGTGTCGGTGTTTCTCCGATTTTGGCTGCTGAAGATGCAAGACAACCTTCAACCACCGTATATTCTTTAGGCGAAGTGGTTGTGTCGGCAGACAGTCCGGAAAACGCCCCTGTCAGGACCGTGGAGATCACAGCAGAAGACATTGAAAAAAGACATGCCCTGACCCTGGCCAAAGCCCTGGAACTGTTGCCGGGAGTGGATATCCGGCGGGGCGGTGAAGGGGTCCCCCGGGTCAATATCCGGGGATTCAGAAGCCGGCACACCATTCTGCTGCTCAACGGGATCCCCTTGAACTCCACCTATGACAGCCAGTTCGATCCCAACATGATTTCCACGGAAAATATTGCCAAAATCAAGGTTTCCTATGGGGGGCACTCCGTGCTGTACGGTCAGGGCGGGCTTGCCGGGGTCATCAATATCATCACCAAGCAGGGCACGACCGGGCTTGGCGGGGATGTGTCCGCAGAAATGGATGAACACGGCAACCATTATACCAAACTCAATGTGGGGGGCGG